>NZ_JBEPBI010000164.1:0-17504 GCF_040299045.1 Streptomyces sp. NPDC001027 | reverse complement strand
ACACGGACTGTGTTACGTGTTGCCCATATTTCCATGACTCTCGGCTGCATCCTCCATCTATGTCGCTGGTGCGTGATGTTGACGGCGCGACAGCTCCGGCCTCCTTGCGGGCGCTGGCCGGGCCCTCGAGTTCGCCATGTCACGCCACCCCAGCGCGGCATGGACTGTCACTCGAAAGTGAGTAACGGCCCCACGCCGCGGGAGGCTTCAGGAGCGAAGCTCCAGGTGCCGGTCCCGCGGCACGCTCGCGGCAGACCTGGCCTTCCGGCGGGCGACCGGACCGCCGCGCGAGCCCGCCTGGGAGGCCCGTTCATCCGCCGGCAGCGGAGCGGTCGGCAGACGGCTCCGCGCCAGAGCCGTCGTGGTGGCTGATGCCGTAGTCGCGGGTGAAGCGGTTCGCCTCGAGCGCGGAGCCAGACATCTTGTGCAGCCAGAACGCGTACGCGGCGGACGCCATCTGCTCCGGCGAGAGGTACAGCACGTGCCGGTTCACCGCAGTGTCGCGCCGGGCGTCGCGTACCCGCTCCGCCAAACCGTCGGCTGCCGGCACCCGAAGCCGGCCGGCCAGGGCTACGAAAAGGCGCAGCGCCGTCAGCTGCGAGGGGAGCAGCTCCACTCGCTCGAGGTCGAGGCCAGGGCCGGGGCCGGGAGCGCCCGCTGCCGACTGGGGACGGAACCGGCGGTAGAGGAGCAGGTCGTGGCCGGACGCGGTCAGGCGGGCCGCCCAGCGGACAGCCCGGCCCTCCCACGCAGACAGCGCCGCACGGTCTTCCCGGTCCGCGAGCTCGGTCAGACCCCGCCCGGCGAGGTTGAACACGCGCTGCTTGACCGGGCGAAGATCCCAGTCCAGTGCCCAGCCATGGCCGGCCATCCGCTGCCGGTCGGCCACCGCTTCCAGGGCCGTGACGGCCCTCTCTTCACACGTCATCTGCTCCCCCGGGCGACACGGCCGCCTGCACGTGTTGCCGGCCCTGGCGGCTCAACGGGCGCCGAAGCGCTCAGGTCACGACCTCACTGCCCCTGGAACCTCCGCCGTGCCTGCTGTGGCGCCCGCGCCGCCGAAACTCACGGCGCGCTTCAGGTCGCCCCTAGGTTTCTCGCGCGTCCTACTGGGGCGCAAAAAGGTGCCGAAGCAGGATCACGAGCTGGGCAATCTCCGTGTCGGTCAGGGCGCACGGCGAGCATTCGCCGGGGTCCGCGCCGTGCTCGCACTTCTCCTCCCACCCGGCCTGGAAGGCCTCGTCGACTGTGCGGCAGATACGCCCGGACATCAGGCTGGACTCTGCATCTCGGTCTTGGTCATGCGCTTCCCTCCAGGACATGGGTTCAGTGCCCGCACTGCTTCGGTGTCCGCCCAGGCGTCTTGCCCGACGCCGTTGGCGGCACGCTGCGGAAGACGGCCCGCACCTGCGCAGCGAGGTAGGAACCGAGAGGTGGAGCGCTTGCCGCGGACCTCCGCGGCTTCGATGACTGTCGGGCCCAGTCGTTCGGCGGCGCACTGCAAGCAGAAGGGCTCGGTCACACCTCGTCCTCAGCGGTAGGGACCTGGCCGCCGGGATGCGTCATGATCCGGCGCAGCTTCTGCACCAGCTCTGGAGGCGGATCGGGAGCTTCAGCGACGCGGGCATGGATGTGGGCGATGACGTCGTCGCCGAGAATTCGCCGGCGTTCTTCAGCTCGCATGCCCTGTCAACAGCGCGGCCCCCGCATAGGACACGAGGAGAGCGCCCGCAGACATGGACGCGGTCGTAGCGATGATCCTCTGGCACGGCCAGCGGGACCACCGTGAGGGAGGACCCACCAGCGCCCTCATGTCCCATGAGTGCCGCGGAAACGGCCGTGCACACGGCTGCGACCCTGGTCGCTCGCCGTATCGCGCCGCCGACGCGGCGTGGGGACACCACCGGTCCTGCAATTGCACGTTCCGGGGTGTGTTACGACGTGTCGATGTTCAAGTTGGCGAGATTTCCGACCGCAAAGCCTCCCTGCGTGCCCTTGTCGGTGAAATCTGTGCGGTCTTCCGATCTCGCTTGACAGGAAAAGACAGAAATGTTTCAGCGATGAAATCGGGCCATGGCTGACACGCGGAACAACGGAAGGCAGGGAGATTTCGGCCGTGACCGCAACGAAAGTCACCCGTCCTGGGGCAACCTGCAATATAGACCCGATTGCGGCAAATGGGTGACTCGCCTATCGCACTGTGTATCGGTAGCTTCACCCTAAGGTGCGTGCGGGATCTCGACTGCGTCTACCAAACCGTTCGAGATCCCGCACGCTTTCTGTGACACAAAGGAGTGCCCCATGAGGCGATCTACCCCTCAGCGTCGTCGCGGCAAACGGCCTTCCGGCCACGTCGCTCGCAGTAAGCGTAATGGCCGTAACGAAACGTTTCGTTACGTGAACCGGTCTGGCACGCAGACGGCCGCCGCGTTCGTCGCCGCATTGTTCACCGGGTACGTGCTGATTTCCCGGCCTTCCGTTCAGGTGACGGTGTCTCCCGAGGCCCTCTACGCCCTTGGCGCTGTGCTGTCCGGCACCGCCTTCGAGGTCTTCCGTCTCCGCCGTCACCGGCGCTGACACCCGTCCGGCGGTGAGGGCTGACGGCATCGGTCCCTCACCGCCCGCCCGCGGCGGCCCGGGCCCGATCACGGTCGGGCCCGGCCGTCCGACGACGCGGTGTGTGACGAAAGCCGGTGAAATTCGGCTGTATCAGCGCCGCGCAGCCCTCTGTGAACCCTTTTCGTTACGGGATGGAAGAACTGTGAGCGACACATGCGAGCACTGCGGCTCCGCTCTCACTGCAGGACCGGGGAAAGGCAGGCCGCGCAAATACTGCGCGGACGCCTGCCGTCAGGCAGCCCACAGGCGCCGCCTACACGGTGACGCCCCGACCGCGCCCGCCGGTCTTCCTCCATCCTCGACGGAGTCGTCTACAGAGCCGCGACCTGTACGCCGGGTCAGTGCGGCGACTCGCGCCGCCCCGCACGGCCCATCCGCCGGCGACGAACTCCTCGTCGAAATCGCCAAGGACATCCAGGACGGCGCCCGCGACCTCGCGCGGCTGCTGCCCTCCTTCGACGGGGAGGAACCGCTGCATCGCGTCGCCCAACTGCACGAACAACTTGACGGCCTGACCGCGGCCGTCATCGGACGGGCCCGCTACCGCCGCGTCACATGGGCCGCGGTCAGCTCGGTCCTGGGCGTCAGCGAGGACACCGCACGCCACCGCTACACCGAGCGATACATCCTGCGCCGCCTCGCCCGCTTCAACCGCTCCGAGACAACGCTCACCTCCCTCACCGGCATCTTCAGCAGCACCGCCTCCCGCGCGACGGAAACGCCCGACGAACTCTCCTGCGACAGTGCCCCAGCGGGCGCAACCGGCGACTCAGACAGCGATCGCATCGAGCAGTCCAAGCACCAGAGCACCCCCATCGAATCCTCAGGAGCGGCGTACAACCGCCTCGCTCCGATCCTGTCCATGCTGATCCGCACCTCCCAGCTCACCAACAAAGAGGTCAGCACCAAGATCGGCTGCTCAGCCTCCTACCTGTCCCGGATCCTGACCGGCGAACGGGTGCCGACCTGGGACCTGACACGCAAGTTCGCCCAGGCATGCGGCGCCGATCCCACCGTCCTGCGGACCGTCTGGGAATCAGAGAAACTCAGCCACAAGAGCCGCAAGCCGGACGCCGAACTCGAAGACGACGACAGGTCCGCCGCCGAACGCCTCCGCGACGCCGTGCGGACCCTGCACCTGCGCGCCGGACGCCCCGCCCCCAACGACATCGCGGTCGCCAGCCGCTGGCTGCTGAGCACCGGCGCCGTCGCCTCCGTCCTCGAGGCCACGGTCCTGCCGCACCAGACCATCCTCGAGACGTTCGTACGCGTCCTGGGCGGCGACATCGACCACTTCAACCAACTCCTGGACCACGCCCGCGCCGAAGCCGAAGAGACGGCATGGCTCCAGCCCACCGCCCGCCCCTCCGCCATAACAGCCCTCGCCAGGCCCACGCCCCCACAGCCGAGCACAGACCCTCCCACCACCCGCCCCGCTGGTGCGGACGCCGTCATGAGGACGTTCAGCAAAGTCCTCACCGAGGACCACACGGTCGAAGACGGCCGCGCCCGGCTTCTGCACAAGCACGCCGAACAACAGACCACTCCCCTACGACGCGCAGCCGGCACCCGGCCACGGCCCATCACCCCCATCCCCACGCCGGCACCCGCCGCTGCCCTCCACCGCGCCTCTCCATGAACTGACGCGATCGTCATCAGCCCTACTCCGGGGCGGGCGCCGGGCAGGCCCTTCGTACGCAAGGGCGTGCCCGGTGCCGTGGGCGGCGTTCAGCGGCCGGCGGGTTCGGGGTAGCGCCGGCGGCGCCGGTCCGGGTCGTCGACGCCGATCTCGTACCAGGACTCGCCCCGCTGGAGCCGGGGCAGGGTGTTCACCCACACCGCGACGGCGATGCCCTCCACGTCGTCGGCGAGCGCCTGGAGGCGGTTGTCGAGCAGGTGCTCCTCCTTGCCCGCCAGCACGACGTGCAGCCGCGGGAAGGTCTGGGAGCGGGTGTAGCGGTGACGCTGCCAGAACGGGAACGTACCGCCGATCGTGCCGCGGGCTCCTTCCCAGACGCGGTGCCCGGCGTAGCGCTCGTAGTCCCAGACCTCCTTGGCGACGCGGGCCTGGGACATGGTGCCGTTGTCGAGCTCGAAGAGGCACACCTCGCTGGTCTTCGTCGGCAGGGCCAGGACGGCGTCGGTGTTGAAGGTCAGGCCGGTCTCCTTGATGGCGTGGTTGACCTCCACCTGCCAGTCGGTCAGATGCTTGCGGCCTCCGAAGGCGAGGATCATGTCCGTCACCGCGACGCCGTGCGGACCGAACCCGGCGAGAACGGCCTTCGCTCCGGTGCCGGCTTTGGGTCGGGGAGGCAGTTCGTTGCCGTCGGCCAGAGCCTTCTGTCCCGCCGGAGTCAGGTTCCAGATCGAATGCTTGCCGTCCTTGCCGTTGGTCTCCGCGAGCCCGAGCTCCGCCAGCTTGTTCATCGCCCTGCGCACGTACGACCGGCCGTCCGACTCCTCTTTCGTGATCACCTCGGCCATCTGCCGGACCGTGGCTATCCGCACGCACCCCAGCATCCGCAGCGCATCGGCCCGCACCTTCCCGGCCGTGGGAGTGGACTTCTTCCCTTTCGCTGACGTCTCAGGGGAAGGGAGAGAGGTGTCAGCAAGCCGGGAGGCCCCCTGGCGGGCGGTGTGAGCTGCGGTGATGGGAACGACGTTGGAATCGTTCGGGGCACCGTTCACGGCACTGGATTCCTGGCCGCCCGGCGGGTGCCCCGCACCCCTTGACCAGGTCGGGCCCGGCTCCGGATCGGGCTGCCGGACGCTGCTGGTGTCCGTCATGACAAGGCTCCTCACGCAGGTGACGCGGGGGTCCGGATGGAAGTCCCCCGTCACCTGGTAGAGGTGTGGCGAAAGTCGACGGTGTGACACTCCACTGAGCGCCGTTACCGAGCCGTGATCATCAGGCGGCCGCGGCTGTCCAGTGACACCGAACCGGGACACGTTGCCACTGAAGTTGGACCAACTGGTCGGTGACCGGCCTCGGGCCGTCAGCGCGCCAGTCTGAGGCGTGCCGTCTCTGCGGCATGGGAGGCGGCTTCGATCAGCCCGAGTTCGCCGGCGAGCGTCGAGACGAACGCATCGACGGCCTCGATGGCGCGGCCCTCCATCGTCTCGGGTTCGGCGAAGTACGCCGCGAACTCTCCGGCGCCGATGGTCGCCATGGCGGGCCGACTGGCCTGGTAGTCGGCCCACATCGGCCTGTAGGCGGCGCGCACCCGGTCGAGCTCGGCTTCGTCGACCTGCTCCTGTTTGAGGAGGCTGATCGTCTGCTGGCGGGCCTTCCACATGGCGATGTGGTGTTGGACGGGGACGGGCCCGTACGGGCCGGGAAGGGCTCGTTCGATCCTCGGCATGCCGGGCTGGACTGGCCAGGGTGAGTACAGCTCCGTGAGGACCGCGGTCAGTCTGTTGAGGTCGATCTTCCCGGTCTTCTCGCCTTCCTCGAGGACGAACTGGGCGGTGCGCCGTTGCTTGAGGGTGGCTGAGGGGTGGGCGAGTTGCTCAACGATGGCGCGGACGTTCTCGCGGCGCCGGACGGCGGTCGTCTGGCCAGTGGCGCGCGCGTGGGTACGCCAGGCTCGGCGCGCCTGCGGGGTGAGCACGATGGTGTCGTCGATCAGCCACAGGTACAGCACGACACGGATCAGCGACCGTTGCGGGATGCGCCCCAGCGGGGAACGCTCTCGAGCTTCGAGAAGTCTGGTGAACAACTCGCGTTGCTCCGGGGGGAAGACTCGCGGATCGCTGCCGTGCGCGCTGGTCTTGCGCGGCTCGGGGTTGGCGAGCATGCCGTCCTCGATCCAGGAGGTCACCATCCTGGGACTGGCCTTGATCACGCCCAAAGCGTGCGCGTCGGCGACCAGATCGGCCGAAGTCCCCTCGACCCACGTGGTGGCCCGATTCCCGTTCATGGCACCGAACTTACATCGAGATTCGAGCCTCGGGAGCTGATTCAGCGGACGTCAGCCATAAGGCTTGGGGTCAGCAGAAACTGCGCCCCGCACCGGATCCCAGCCAGGAACACGCGGTGCGGGGGCAGCCGACTCATCCCGTGAACGGAGACCGTCATGTCCCACCGTACGCACCGCCCCGTCCCGAAGCGGCGACGTGCCCGCCGTCGTCTTGTCCAGGGCCTCGGGCAGGCGGCGTTCTACGCCGCCTCCGCCACGCTGGCCGGCGGGCTGGTCCGCGAGCTGCTCCACCTGATCCACACGTCCGTCTCTTCGTGCTGACCTGAGCGCCGGGGAGATGGCGCGTCCTGACGTGCGCGGCATCTCCCCGGCGCCTGGCTACAGGTAGAGGTCTGCAGCTTCGAGTTGAGAAGACCGCGGTTCAGCAAGGGTGTCGGGAGCAGCCCGCGGACAAGGCGGCCGTCGACCCGAGCGAGACGGCGAGCGGAGCCCGGAGCTCCTGCCTCCGGGGCATCACGCAGCGTGGCGGAACGGAGATTTCTCCCCTGCCTAAATGGGCGGTATGTCGCAGGTAGCGGAACTGGACAAGGGGGCAACGCGAGCGCCGACCAGGCGAGTCCGCTCACCGTCGGTGCGCGAACTCTATCCACAGGCAATTGCTCTGAAGATCGCTTCTGAGGACGTCGCGATCAGTGCGGCGGCCCGTCGACAGTGAGGAAGCGTCATGGAGACGACTGCGTCGAAGGTTTCCCAGCTCGCCCCGGAGCAGGTAGCGCGAGCCGCCGACTACGTGGAGCTGGTCTGGCGGGGCCAGGGCAGCGAGCAGGACCAGGCCGCGCTCGCCGCATTCCACTCCGCCGGGTCGGAGCTCGCGCGGCTGATCGGCGAGTTCGGCGCGCTGCTGCTGGCCGACTACATCACCGCCGTGCCCGACGAAGACGCCGACTGCGAGTCCGCGTACGCCCTGCGGCAGATGGTGACGGTGGCGAGCCGGTACCTCAAGCGGTGGTGCCTGGCGGGCGGTGGGGCGCAGACCGCGTGGATCGCGGCGGGGTTCCTGATCGAGTGCATGCAGGAGGTCGACCAGGTCTCCCAGTTCCTCGCTGACGTCCGCGGCAACGTCTCCCCCGAGTGCCCGACCACCGCCTGAGCCACTGGACGGCCACGCCTCGCAAGCCGCCACCGGCAAGCCGTCATCAGCCACATCCAGCCCTCCCTGGCCAGCCAACAACTTACGGAGCCGTCATGCCCAAGAACACCACCACCGCCGCCACCGAGCCGTTGACCCCGATGCAGCCGGATGATGTCGCAGGTGCGTTCTCCTACATCCGGGCGTTGCAGGCCCGCGACATCGACACCGCCGGAGCGGTCGCCAACGGCGCAGGGCCGGAGCTGCGCCAGCTGCTCCTGGACGTCGCCGCGCGCATCGTCATCCCCGTCACCGCCGTGGACGACTGCGACGGGGAGCCGTGCCCGCACTCCTTCCTGGCCGCGGCGCTCGGGCGACTGCTGCTGGAGGTCCTGTACCACGGCGACGGCGCCTGCCTGGCCTTCCCGCCGGGCATCGCCCAGACCATCGTCCTCTTCGCAGAGAACATCCTCACCGAGGACCAGGGCGACGTCGCCGACGCCCTGCGCCAGCTGGAGGCCGCGGGGATGAGGCAGGCGATGGAGGCCCACCCGGCGCACCGCACCACCGCGTAGCCGCACCTCCGGGACGGCGGTGGTGCGGTGCGCGTCGCAGGCGCACCACCGCACCACCGTGGTGCGGTCCACCGCATCGCCGCACCGGACCGCGCCACCGCGGTGCGCTCCACCGGCATCGCCGCACCGCACCGGGCGCGCGTCACGGCCGGGCGGGTTCCCCTATCACACACCCCCTTGACCACGGCCTGATCTCCAGCCGAAACGGGCTGTGTCAAGGGGAATCGTCCTCGGTAGCAGACCTGGACAAGGGGTCGCGCGCCTCCGGCCGCACCTGGTCAAGGGGGTGGTCGGCGGTGGGCGCACCGGTGCGGTGCGGGACATCGCGTGCGGCGCACCGTGCACGTGCGAGAGTGCCGGGTGTGGCGCACCGGGTGCGGTGGCGGACCATCGCGGTGCGCACCACGGTGGCGTCCATCGTCATCCGGCGCACCAGAGTGGAGTCCACCCGATGTCGTGCATCGGCACTGAATGCTGAACATCGTGGGCTCCACTCGGTGGACGATGCCCGGCATCGTCACCACAGCCAGGCACTGGAGTGCCGTACCCGGGACAGGGCGCGGGCATCGCGGCGCGCGGCGGCGTTGCCGATTCGGTTCTGCCGAGAGCAGGGCCGGCGCGACTGTGCGGCGGCGAGGCGGCGCTTCCCAGCTTCCTGAAGTCGCTTCCGCTGCCTGCGCAGTTCCACCTTCTTCGCCGCCTTCGACTTCGGCTTCCGGGGCCGCTTCCAGATCGGCTGCCACCCCACAGGCTCATCGGGCTCGGGCTCCTGGTCCTCTTCGAGCGCGGCGGCCATCTCCGCGCGGGCGGCACGGGCGCGGGCGAGGGCGTCTTCGGGGTTGGGCTGTTCTTCCGGGGTGCTCACGTGACTCCTCCTGTGGTTTGGCCCGGCGTGTGGTGGTTGCCGGGCTGCTGGGTGTGCGGCGGCGAGGCCGTCGCCGGGACGGGCTGCGGTCAGGGGCCGTGGGCGGCTTCGCGTGCCCGCCGGCTGTCCTGGAGCGTGGCGGCCACCTGCACGGCGGCGGCTTCCAAGGTCTGGCGCGTCTGTTCCACCGTGTCGACGCCGGTCTCCGGCTCCTGGCGGCGGCCGTCCTGCCCTCCGGTGCGGAACGGCCGCGGGTGCGGCCTCGAGGCGCCGGGCACGGCGACGGCGTACGGCCGGGTGCGGGAGCCCAGTCGCTCCGCACGGCGCGCGGCGCGGACCCGGGCGGCCAGGGCGCCGGCGGCGAGGCGGGCCCGCTCGTACGGCGGCGCGGTGCGACGGCGAGTCAGCGGGCGGAGCACGGCCTGGTCCTCGGTGTCGCTCGGGTACAGGACGCGCAGGTCGGCGGTCATCTTCAGGCCGCGCCCGACGGGGCGGGTGTAGTCGTCGACAACCGTCTGCACGATCTTTTCGTCCAGGCCGGGCTGGTGAGGCCGGCCGCGTAGGGCGTAGGCGAGATGGCGGCGGGCTTCGGCGAGCAGGTGGTGGCGATTGAACGCGCCGCGCATCACGTACACCACGGCGACGACGTCGACGGCCGCCAGCGCTATGTCGACCACCGGCCGCACCCGCGCCCACACCACCGCGGCCGCCGCCCGCGCCCGCTCCGCCAGCCGGTCGACGACGTCGGCGCCGTACGCCCGGATCGCTGAGGTGCGCCATCGCTCGCGCAGCTCGGTCAGCGACAGCAGCTCCGTGCGCTTGGGCGGCCGCGTCTGGTCGGCGGCCTGGCAGGCCAGCGCGTAGGCGGCCCGCTCCCCCGGCGCGTGCCCGTGCTTCTCTTCATACTTGGCCGTGAGGACGGGCAGCGCGTCCTCGATCTGCTGGCGGCGGGTCGACTGCCAGCCGATGAGCCGCTGATCGATCCCGGCGATCTCCATGACAGGCCGGCGGCCGGGCGTCACCTCGCGCGGCTCCCACGCCCACCCGAGCTGCGCCGACACCTCCTCCATGAAGTACAGGAGGTAGAGAGTGTCCGCGGCGACGATGTGCATCATCAGCGAGTCCGCTGACAGGTTGCCCCACGTGCCCTTGTCGTCCGGCCGCCGGGCGGACGTGTGACGGAACTCCGGACGGGTCTACGGGATGCGAGTTCCGGTGTTGTCCATTCAACTGTGTGTAGAGCGCGTGGCGTTGGACCACTGATGCCATAGCCCCGTCATTTTCAGACAGCGACTTGGTGGTGTTCGCTGAGGTACTCACACGAACTAGCCCTCGCGAGACCGTTACCGTCTCGTTGCCTTGATGCAGTGAAAGCGGCCCTGCCCGCAATGACCAGCGCATCCTGTCCGAGCTGGACCGTCGGGCGAGAGTCACGAGAGCGCGCACGGACTACAGACCGAGCGGTGCCGGAGAGAGCTCGCCCTCCCGCAGCGACTCAACGCCATCCAGCGGGTGAGCGCTTCGAATCGTCAGTCGGTTGGTTTGTTGTCCGCGGACAACAAGCGCCATGGACTGCCTTGATGGTGTCCGCCACGTACAGGTGAGTAAGGTAGCGCCATGACCGCGCCATACGACCCGAGTGATCGGGAAAAGGTAGTAGCCAAGCTGCCTGCTGAGCTGCGCAAGGAGCTGAAGGTCCGCGCTGCGGAACTGGGCAAGGACATCCAGGACGCCGTGACTGAGGGCGTTGAGGCCTGGCGTAAGGCCAAGAGCCTGGCTGTCGTTGACACCAGCGGCGGCACCTCGTTCGCGACCTATCTCCCGGCTGGGCTGTACGGCAAGTTCAAGACGGACGCCATCGCCCGGAAGGTGTCTTTCAACCAGGGCATCGCCCAGGCGATCCGCCTGTGGCTCGACAGCAACCCCACTCCCCGGCCGAAGCCCCCGCGTGGCACCGGGGCCCGCAGGATCATCTTCGGCAACCAGAAGGGCGGCGTGGGCAAGACCTCGGTCTCCGCCGGTGTTGCTCAGGCCCTGGCGGAAACCGGGCGACGCACCCTGCTCATCGACTTCGACCCCCAGGGCCACCTCACCAAGCAGCTCGGCTACGCAATGCTCGACATCGATGAGGCCAGCCTGGCCAAGCACATGCTGAAAGAAGCCAAGGGCGAGCTGGGCGAGTTGCTCGTGCCGATAAAGGGTGGCGACTTCGAGGACCACCTCTGGCTGCTGCCGGCGTGCAAGGACGCGTTCCTGCTCGACGCGAAGCTGGCCACCACCAAGGCCGTACGCATCAAGGAGACAGCGCTCGAGAAGGCCCTTGAGCCGCTGGAGCAGGACTTCGACTACATCGTCGTCGACTGCCCCCCGAGCCTGGGCTACTCCATGGACACGGCGCTGTACTTCGGCCGCACCCGTAACGGAGAGGAGGACAGCGCCTCCGGCATCGTGGTTCCGGTGCTTGCCGAGGACTCCTCCGCCGACGCGTACGACATGCTCTACGACCAGGTTCAGGACCTCATCGAGGACATGGGCATCGATATCGCACTGCTGGGGTTCGTGGTCAACATGTACGACAGCCGCAAGGGCTACGTCGCCACGTCATCGCTCGACGAATGGAACAGCATCGGCGATCCCCCCGTCCTCGCGGTGGTACCCGAACTGAAGGATCAGCGCGAGGCCGTCCGCGTGAAGAAGCCTCTGCTAGTGCATGCGCCCTATGGCGACCAGGCGGAAGTGATGCGGACTGTGGCACGGAGGATCAGCGCATGAGCAAGGCCGAAGAGTTGGGCAAGGGAAGGTCGTTCGGCCAAGTACCGAGGGGCCGAAGCGCCCGCGGGCGAGCCAAGGCCGTCACCCAGGGCGACGTGCCGTCGTACGAACTTGTCCGGCTGCAACTGGATGAGGTCTCGCCCACCCCGCTGAACCCACGCCGTAACTTCGGCACCGAGGAGGAGCTGACCCGTTTCGGCGAGGAGCTGCGCCAGGCGCAGCTGGCGGCATGCGTGGCGGTCACCCGCAACGCCTACTTGGCGCTGTGGCCCGACCACGAGACACGGATCGGATCCGTCAAGCACGTTCTGATCAATGGCGAGCGCCGCTACCGCAGCGCCGTGCACGTCGGACTTGAAGCGCTGGACTTCGTTGTCCGGGACGATCTGGCCTCCTCCCGCGAAGAGTTCATCAACCACCTACTCAAGGAGAATCTCGACCGTGAGGACTTCGACGTCATAGAGCGGGCCCGAGGGGTTCAGCAGCTCGTCGACATCTGTGCAGAGAAGTCGGAGCGGGGTGCCCGTTCTCGCGCCGCTGAGCAACTAGGCAAGGACCGGTCCTGGGTCACCAATCAGCTCGTTCTCCTGGAGCTGCCGGTTGAACTCCAGGCGATGCTCAGCGCCGACAGTCTCGCCGAGCGGGACGGCCGGCTCCTTGCTCGCCACCTGAAGGACAATCCGGGCCTCGACACAGCGGCGCTGCTGGATCATCTGGAGCAGACGAAGACCGCAGCTGCCGTGGCCAAGGAGCAGGAAAAGGCAGTGCTCGAGGCGGTGCGGGGGGCAAAGCAAGGGGTGGCCCCCCAGACTTTGTTGTCCGCGGACAACATTCGCACTGCAATGGAGGGTGACGCTGCGGAGGCGGGTGAGCCTTCGGATTCGTTGTCCGCGGACAACAAACTCTCCGGACGCACCGGCACCGAGACGGCCTGGGGCAGCAGCACGGGTACCACGAAGCCAGGCCTTACCGCGGTAGAAGACGATGGCGAGGAAGGCGCGCTGGAAACTGCGCCAGCCGGCCTGCCAGGCCCGCGCTTGAACGGCCCCGCAGACACGAAGGTCTCTCAGGGCGACAACGGCCGGCCGGTGCGCCGGCTGCCGTATGACGATCCGTTCTACGTCGCCATGCACTTGCACACGAAGATGGAGCTGCCCGCATTCATCGAAGGCGCCCGCGCTTGGCTGGGGATCCTGCGGACGGAGCATCCCGAGGAGTACGCGGAGCTCGTACGTGAGCTGACCCAGCAGGAGCAGCAACCAGCCTGAGAGCCCTGAAACACAAAAGGCCCGTACATCCCACGGAAGGAATTTCCGGGGCGTACGGGCCTTTGCCGTGCTCGGTATTACGTGTCAGGCCGCCCAGATCGCGGGTGCGCCTTCATCAGGGTTGGGGATGCTGGCTGCGGTCACCGGTGCGGCCGGGTGCCACATGGCGGTATTCGGGACGGGGCCGGGCTCCCTGTCGGGACTGGGGAAGAGGCCCTCGATGTACGGAGCTGCTAGGCCAAGACGTCAATGCGCCCTGCACACGCGTTCAGGATGGCGCGGATGCGCCGCCCCCTGAAGCTGCCAGGGGGCGGGGCGTTCGGGGTTAGATCGTGCGCGAGAACATCTGCTCGCCGGGGAGCGGTGAGGCGCCGACGTCGGGGTGCCTGGAACTGCCAGGGAGGATGACCGGCTCACCTGGGGCGTGGATGGTGAACCCGTGGCGCCGGTAGAACCGGGCGAGGGTGGCGTCCCCGGCGGTGAACTGCCCGTATGCCAAGAACGCGCGGTGATCACGGTGGATTGCCAGGGCCTTGGTGAGGAGGGCGGAGGCGATGCCCTGGCGGCGGTAGTCGTCTGCGACGGCCAGGGCTCGGAGCTTGACGTAAGCCATAGCGGTAGCTCCCAGGGCGACGGGGTCTGCTCCATTGCGCTCCATACCGCCGAGGACGGACAGGGGCGGGATGCTGGACGAGATCCCGACGATGCGCGCGGTGGGCGTGTGTTCCGCGACCAGGAAGACCACCCGTCCGGCTCCGAACTGGCTGGTGAACGGGCCGCCTTCGTCGATGACTTCGCGCATGGCCTCGCGGTCGTCGAAGTCGCCGTGCCCTTCCATGGCGAGCGCGGCGAGATCGGTGAATGCCTTGCCTTCTCCGGGGCGGGTCTCTCTGATCCGGATGTTGTCGGGCAGTTCGTCGGGGCGGCGGCGTCGGGGCTTGCCAGGCTTGTGTCGTCCCACGAGCGTCCTCTCGGGATGGGGTAGGCCGTGTGACCGCGCAGGTCACCTGGTGGCCAGCGTGGAGGCACGGTTACCAGTAGGGCGGAAGGTCGTACCTATTGAGGGGCTAAGGCGGTCATCAGGCCGCTGGAGACGAGGATGATGGCGCATTTCTTTCGGCTGGGGACTCCCAGGGGGCATGCTCGATTCCTTCGCCGGCGGGGCAGCGAGGGCAGCCGCCACTGGTGACGGCAGACGGGTGCGGGGCAGAGGTGTACGCGCTGCCCGGGCTCGCCGTCGTAGTCGAGTCCGCAGCTGGCATGCCGACGTCGGCGGGCAGATTCAGGCTTGCCGCGGCGTGGGAGAGCGGCGCGTAGGCCGGGTCCATATGCCGAGGATCTTGCTGGCCTCGATGATGTGCCCGTGGCCGTCGCCGGGCCGGGTGTGGGCGCGTTCCACAAAGGGGTCGACCCGGACCGCGATGTCCTCGCAGCGGCCGGGTGTCCACGGCTCCGGGTCACGGAGAGCGGCGAGCATCGTGCGGAATGCGTCGACGATGCGCTGGTCCTCGGAAGAGAGGGTGCCCGGCGCGTGTCCGCAGCGACGGAACCTGCGACGGATCATCGGGGAACCTCCTGCTCGGTGGTGGCGGCGTGGGTACGGTCGGACGTGGTGAGGACGCGCGGCAGGTGGGCGTGGAGATGTTCGACGTCCACGTGGCGGCCGCGGTGACGGAGTTCACGGGCCAGGAGTTCGGCGAGGCTGGCCGCCCTTTTCCGGACTAAGGAAATGATCAAGGAAGAGTCGCCAGCAAGAGCCACCATCTGCCTGGTCGACGGTTGCGGATGTCTCGACGGCGCCAAGGACCCCTGGTAGTCCGGGAAGACCAGAATCTAGTACTCCAGCTGTAGATCGTGATCAGGTGTCGTGAGACGCTGCCCTTCATGATCGCCAAGCTGCAGTGCGTGGTGTTGGACTGCGCCGATGTCGTTGGCCTGTCCCGGTTCTACCAGTCGCTTCTCGGCGGGGTAGTGAACCAGCCGGATCCGCGGTGGTCGCTCGGGGAGAGCTGGGCGACACTCCACACCAGTGGTGGGTTCGTGCTGGCCTTCCAGCGCGTGGACAACTATCAGCCGCCGCGGTGGCCGGACTCCGCTCACCCTCAGCAGTTCCACCTCGACCTGGAGGTCAAGGACCTGGAACAAGCTCAGGACGACGTCCTCACGCGGGGCGCCACGCTGCTCGACGCGGGTGATGGCCAGCGGAGTTGGCGCATCTTCGCGGATCCGGCAGGACACCCGTTCTGTCTCGTCCGGCACTGACAGGGGGCCGTAGGGGTGCGACCACCGTTGATCATCGTGAGTTGTGTGGACTGACGAAGAGACGGTGGCCGCGGGCCACAGCATAGATCCCGCGCGTTGGCGGGAGGCGTTCGAGGTGGCCATGGGTCGGATAGCGGGCCGGTTCGCGCGGGTCGAACCACGGCTGCGGGCCGGGCGGCTGGTGCTGGGCCTGCTGTCGGACCTGCCGCGCAAGAACTGCTGGACGATCGCGGAGTGGGCCGGGGAGGCCACCCCGCACGGCATGCAGCATCTGCTGTGCCGGGCCGTCTGGGATGCCGATGGTGTCCGTGATGACGTGCGCGAATACGTCGTCGAGCACCTCCATGACGAGGCCGCGGTGCTGGTCGTCGACGAGACCGGCGATGTGAAGAAGGGCACCCATACCGTCGCCGTCCAGCGCCAGTACACCGGCACCGCCGGCAGGATCGAGAACTCCCAGGTCGCGGTCTATCTCGTCTACGCGGGCGAGCGGGGACACGCGGCGGTGGACCGGGAGCTGTACATCCCGCGCTCCTGGACGGGCGACCCAGAACGCTGCCGGGCAGCCGGACTCGGCGAGGACACCGTCTTCGCGACCAAGCCAGACCTGGCCCGCACGATGATCGAACGGTTCCTTGACGCCGGACACCACGCGGGCTGGGTCACCGGGGATGAGGTCTACGGCGGCAACCCGAAACTGCGCACGTCTCTGGAGGAACGCGGCATCGGCTACGTCCTCGCGGTGGCCTGCTCCGCAGAAGTCCCCACCCCAGCAGGCAAGTTCCGGGCAGACCATCTGGTCAAACGGCTGCCGAAGCGGGCCTGGCAAAAGCTGTCGGCCGGACACGGTGCGAAGGGGCACCGCTTCTACGACTGGGCCGTCATCGACCTGGCCGGCCCGTGCCCGGCCCGCCACCAGCTGCTGATCCGCCGCAACCGCTCCACCGGCGAACTCGCCTACTACCGCTGCTTCTCGCCCCGGCCGGTGCCGCTGACCGAGCTGGTGCGGGTCGCCGGATCCAGATGGCGGGTGGAAGAGACCTTCCAGACCGAGAAGGGGCTGACCGGACTCGATGAGCACCAGGTCCGCCGCTACCCCTCCTGGACCCGCTGGGTCACCCTCGCCATGCTCGCCCACGCCTTCCTCGCTGTCGTCCGCGCCGACGAACACGCCAGCAATCCCGCCCCGGACGAGCTGGTCCCGCTGTCCTGCAACGAGATCCAGCGCCTGTTCATCACACTCGTCGTTCGGCCGGCCCACGACGCAGCCCACCGGCTCGGCTGGTCCGACTGGCGACGCCGCCACCAAGCCCGGTCCCGCACCAGCCATTACCGGTGACAAGCCGCACCCCAGACATGAAGATCACGATCTACAGCTGGAGTACTAGAAGGCTGGACCGCTACTTTGCGCAGAGGTGAGTTTGGGGTCTGGGCCTACGCCCGGAGGCTGCGCTGAGGGAGCCCACCGCATGAGCAACGAGCGGGATCCGTACACGAGGGTGCGAGTAGACAGGGAGGTGGCGCTGCGCTTTGAGCTTTGGAGTAGCAAAAATCAGCTTCGCATAGCGGAAATGAAGTACCAAAAGGCTGAGCAAGACCACTACACGCGCTGGGTGAAGGATGGCTTTGTGCCAGAGCCCAGGACGGTAGGACCTGATCTATCCGCAGCGGGAACCCGTCTCCAAGCAGCGCGTCAGCGGTATCAGGAAGCCGTTGCCGCCCTGACC
This sequence comes from Streptomyces sp. NPDC001027, assembly GCF_040299045.1. Classification (NCBI taxonomy): domain Bacteria; kingdom Bacillati; phylum Actinomycetota; class Actinomycetes; order Kitasatosporales; family Streptomycetaceae; genus Streptomyces; species Streptomyces sp. NPDC001027. The sequence continues at coordinate 367 of NZ_JBEPBI010000164.1, read as the reverse complement.
GCTTGGGAGAACACGGCAGAGTCCGATGAATCATCAGGTGGGCACAACGACCCGGACACGATCCTCACGGCCGTGCCGACTACAGCCACTGCACATGAACAGCGCCGGTGCTCCGTATGTGGTCGCACGGGTGTGGCTGAGGGCGCGTCCAGACATCGCCGGTGCGAAAGCAGTTCCCGACCAACAGAGGCCAGCCCTTCCAGCGCCGCAGCCCGACCGCCAGTCCCTGCGGATGTCGATGCCTCCCCGGACGCACAGGCCGTGACCCAGTACCAGGGCTTCGGCGTAGTCGGCTGACGCCCGCTTCCTGACGGATGACCAGATTGGGTGGGGTCGGGTGCAGAACAGGCACGGCCGCCCCGTGATC
>NZ_JBEPBI010000163.1:0-17540 GCF_040299045.1 Streptomyces sp. NPDC001027 | reverse complement strand
AGTACCGATACGTGTACTTGCTTCCCACCTGGCACTGCTTCCTCTGGAACCTCAGATCCCAGTCTCCAGGTGTCCACGATCAAGGGGAAGCTTCACCGGTCCGGTTCAGCCCCCATGACAGAACCGGCTCTGGGTACTTCCGCTCCTGCGCCGTGCAGGGCCCAAAGCCTTTGCCCAGGAGGAATGCAAGGGCCAGAACCTGCGGGTTCGGAGGACCAGGGCGCACATGCGTCCCAGAAAGCTTGAAAGTGGTGCACGGGACGTGTACGACAGCACGTGCTCCTCTTTCTGAGGCTCCTGGGCGCGAATGGCACCGGGAAGCGGAACCAGTAAAGGCGCCTCCCCAGGGCGATGGCGAAGCGCTGAGTCCCCCTTCCCCGTATGGCTCATGCCCCGTTTCGAGAACGGGGCGGTGTGGCCGGACCTGCTTTTCCTCGCACACGAGGCTGGTCTGCCGCAGCACGGTCGGTGGCTTTGGTAGCACTCGCGCCGTCTGGTGTGACGTCGTCGGCGCCGCGTTCCTGCGCGCGGGACCCCGGAGGCCGCCTCCGGCGATCAGCCGCGAGGGGTGCCCGTCGATGCGTACTGCCCGCCGGGCTCTCGGCATTCTTGACCGCCGGCGTATGCCGTGGCCGGCCCGTACCCGGCGGTGAGGAGGCGGCGACGCGGGGCGGTGACAAGACCGCCTTCCCCGAGTGGGGCACGGGTCCGCCCGTGTGTCCTGCCACGCAGGGGGGTCGCAGCCGCCTTCTTTTCCTTTTCCCGGAGGAGGCGGCAGCCTGTGGACGGGGAGCGTCGGCCACACCCTCCTTGACCAGCCCCTACACCCGTCACCCTTTACCCATCTGGTAAAGGGTGACATACTTCCGTTGCTATGAGGGTGATCTTCGCCAACCAGCGTCTGCGCGACACGTGCGCTTCGGACAAAGCCATGGTCCGGGAGTACGGCGCAGCGCGGGCCCGGAAGATCCAAGTGCGCCTGCAGCATCTGCAGGTGGTCGAGACGCTGGCCGAACTGCGCCAACTGCCCGGCCGGCCACACGAGCTGACAGGGGACCTGAAGGGGTCGATCGCCGTCTGCCTGGACGGCCCCTACCGGCTGGTGATGCGCCCCCTGGACGCAGAGGACAGCGTCGTCGTACCGCCGATCGACTGGGGCTCGGTCAAGGCCGTAGTGATCGACGGCGTGTACGACTACCACTAGCAGCGGACCGGATGAGATGAGGAGGTGTCGACTATGACGCACAGCAATGGAGCCGTCCGCCACGGGTTCGTGGCTGCTCTGGAGCCGGACTACGCCGTTTCCCCCGGCGAGACGCTTCGGGAGCAGCTTGAGGAATTGGGGATGAGCCAGGCCGAACTGGCCACCCGGACGGGACTGACACCGAAACACATCAACCAGGTCATGCAGGGAGTGGTGCCGCTCAGCGGTGACGTCGCGCAGCGCCTGGAGTACGCCACCGGTGTGCCGGCGGGTCTGTGGAACCGGCTGGAGGCGGATTTCCGTACTCACCGTCTGCGGCTGTCCCAGGCACAGGCGCAGGCGGAGGACCCTGAGACGGCGCAATGGCTGGCCGCTCTGCCGGTCAAGGCACTCGTGGCCAATGGTGCGATTCCGCAGTGCCCCGCCGATACGGCAAGCCGGGTGCGGCAGTTGCTGTCGTTCTTCGGGGTGGCCAGCATCCCGGCTTGGCACGAGGTGTGGCGCAAGCCCGCAGCTGCCTTCCGCCAGTCGTACGCCTACGAAGCCATGCCTGGCGCTTTGGCCGCGTGGCTGCGGCTGGGGGAACTCGCTGCTCGCGATCAGCACGCCGGTGCGTTCGATGCTGCTGGGCTGCGCAGGCTGCTGCCCGAACTGGTCAGGCTGACGCGGGTGGAGCCGTCCGAGGCCCTGGCCGTGCTGCAGCGTGAGCTGGCCGCCGTGGGTGTCCTTTTGGTCGTCGTGCCCGAAGTCGCCGGGGCCCGGGCCTTCGGAGCCACACGCTGGCTGAGTAATCAAGTGGCGCTGATCCAGCTGAGTCTGCGGGGCAAAACAGAGGACACCTTGTGGCTGGTCCTCTTCCACGAGCTCGGTCATGTCCTGCTGCACGGGCGCAAGGGTCTGTTCATCGAGCAGGACGAGGGCGATGTACCCGACGGGCAACCTCAGGTGCTGTCCGGCGCGGAGGATGTGAACCAGCAGGAGCGAGAAGCTCAACGGTTCGCATTGGAAACGCTGTTCGGTGCGAAAGGGCTCGCGCAGCTGGACGACGTATCGACCACTGCTGAAGCCCTTGACCTCGCGGATGATCTCGGGATCGAAGCCGGAATCGTCGTCAGCCAGTTGCAGGCACGCGGCGTGTGGACGTACGCGCAAGGCTCTCCTCACCGGCGGACTCTGCCGGAGCTTGAGGAACTTGTGAACCCCCGCCCGGTTGACGGTCCTCGCCCGAGCAAGCAGGAGCGGGGAGGCGGGGCTCCGCGTCAGCGCTGACCCGCCCCCATGCCAGTTCAGTGCACGGCCTGTCGGACTGCGAGGTGGAGGTAAGGCACGATGCACCAGACCGGGCAAGGACTGCCGGGTGAGGACTATGCGCGGCTGCCCGAGGACCTGCTCACCGAGCTTCTGACCGCAGCGCCGGCGGTCACGCGTCAGGTCGAAGACCTGCTGGGCCCGGCCCTGCAGATGCGCGATGAATTACGGGAAGCAGCTCATACCCTTGGCATGATCGAGCGCTGGCCGGGCGGCCGGGTGAAACCGGTAGCTGCTGTCGACGGCGGGTTCGCTGTCGAGCGCACAGTCGCCATCGACCTCGCCCTGTCTGTAGCGGTCGGAGTGGAGGGGTTTCCCCCCGACGGGCACAGCTGGGTATGGAACGACAACCAGTACTCGCTGGCCCATCACGTGCTGGCTCATGGCCTCGACAACGAGCGGCTGGCGCGGGCCGGCATGGCCATACAAGAACTGGACGTGCTCGCGGACACCCCCCACGAGGTACGCATCTACGACGGCAGCCACCTCACACCCGTCATCCAGCTCAATGCCGCCCTGGCCTCACGCAGCGAGCCGGTGCGGAGTCTCACGGCCCAACTCGCTTCCCAGCACGGGCTGGTCGGTGCCTTCGGCGCATTCGTCGAGGACACGAAGATCGTCGCGATGCCCAAGTACAACTCGTCCCGGACTCTGTGCGACCAGCTGGAAACGGAGATCGCCAAGGACGTGCCCTGCGACGACAAGTACGTGACCTCGCTCATCCTGGAGGCCGGCGAATACACCACACCACAGCCGGTACCCCCCGATCCCTGGCGACAATTACACGTTGTGGCCAACCCGGACGCCACCAAGCCGGTACGTGATCTGGCCGAAGCTCTGCACACCAGTCTGCGAAACACGCTCAGGGAACACAAGCTGTACACCCTGTACTTCCGGCCCTCAAGCGCTGCCCCCGCTTACCGGATCGAGGTCAAACCCGACCTCGCGCTGGACACTGATGCGGTGCATGACCTGCTGGCCAGCATAGCGTTCCAGTTGGCCTCGCCCTTTTTACAGGAGCCCTATCCGCAGTACCTCGCCGATGTGATGGCCAAGTCGGTCGGCTTCGGCATCGACGCGCTCCAGGCTGCCACGCACCTTTTTCTCGCGCGGCAGACGCCCGAGCTGGCGCAGGCGGTCATCCACTCCTACCGCACGGAGGGCAAATGACGTCGCTGCCCGGGCCGAGAAACCCGCCGCCTCCTGGCGGCACGGCGCCGGTGTTCGCGGGTCAGGTGATCGGCACGGTCGGCTCGCCCAGCACGACCAGCGAGGTCACGGTGGATGTCTCTGCGGATGCCGCCGGAACCACGCTGTTGGGTGATCTGGTCGCCCTGACCCATCAACTGAGGGCGGATCGGCATCTGCTGGCTCTGGGCACTGTTGCGGAGATTGAGACACGCAACCGGTGGCACGAGGACCCGAACATGCGGGGCGTGATCAAAGTGCACGGCAGCCTGCCGCACTTGTCGGCAGTCGGTGATACCCGCACCGCCAAAGTGATCGTCCAGGCGGTCTACGAAACCGATGCCCCCGAACCGCCGTTCCGTGAACTGCCGCAGGAGGCAAGCGGTGCGATGGGGATGAGTCCCACCACCGGCGTGCCCGTGCGGCGCGTCGACGACGCCACCGTCGAGGCGCTCGTCGCCCGGCACCGCCACGAGATGGTCTACCTGGGGCACATCTACCGCACCCAGGTACAGCTACCTCTGTATGTGCGGGACTTCGCGGGCACGCAGACCGACGGTGCCTTCCACGTCGGCGTGTTCGGCCGCAACGGCTCGGGCAAGACAGCCCTGGCTGTCTATCTGCTCGCCGCGCAGATGCGGCATCTGTCACTGGGCTTGCTCGCCTTCGACACCCAGGGCCAGTTCGCCTCCCAGGCAGATTTCCCCTTCGACCTGCAAAGCTGGGCGGCCAGTATGGGACGCCCTGTGCAGGTGCTGTCGATCGCCGAGGATCTGCGCCTGCCACCCTGGGCCACCACGTTCGCAGACCTTCTCGAAGGCGCCAAGTTCTTCGATTTCCTGACCATCCGCAAGCAGGAGAACCGGGAAGCAGCGCGGGCCGAACTCATCCGCCTACTGCGCGACAGCGACGAATGGACGCAGCAGGAACCCGATGCGCTGCTGCGTACTCTCCTGACCTCCCTGATGCAGGACGTGCCCGCGCTGACCCGGATCTACAACACGGCGGGACCGCGCGAGCGCGTCGTCAACACGATCGAGCGCGTCCTGAGCAACACCGGAGAGTTCAACGAACTCGCCCAGATTTTCCGACCGGTCCACAGCGTCTTCTCCCCCACCAATCTGGCCGGGCAGCCGCGCACAGCTCTCATGGGTCTCATCCACCGCATTCTCGCTGGGCCAGGTCCCCGTCCGGCCCCATATGTGATCATCGATCTGTCGTCCCGTTCAGGGCTGTTATGGCTCGACGACGCGGAGACCAAGGCCCGCCTCATCCGCGTCACCACCGGTGCTCTACGCCGCATGGCCGAGGAACGCTGGCAGGACACGCGCCAGCCCATCAACTGCTGTGTCATCTTCGAGGAGGCGCACCGATTCGCATCCTCCCGTCCCGAAGGCGAACAGGCTGCCCTGCTGGCGCACAACCTCGTGGAGTATGTACGCACCACCCGGAAATACGGACTGGGCTGGATGTTCATCACGCAGGAGATCTCCTCGTTGGCACCCGCCATCTACAGCCAGCTGCGTATCCGGGCCTTCGGCTACGGCCTGACCACCGGAAGTGACCTGACCAGGCTGACGGACGAAGTCGGCCGCGGCCCGGCGCTGGAACTGTACAAGTCGTTCTCCGACCCGCGTGCCGTGGCCCGCCGGACGTATCCGTTCATGCTGACCGGTCCGGTCAGTCCCCTGTCCTTCACGTCAGCGCCGGTCTTCCTCGAGGTGTACACGGACGTCACCGACTTCGTCGCCGCCAACCGGCATCTGTTCCCCGACTCACCGGTGCCGCCCGTTCCCTAGCTCTGGTGCGCGTCACCTACAGGCCCGGCCCACGGCTGCGGCACGGCGGGCCGGGCACCTGCTGGCGGGCGCCTCCTATCCAGGGGCAGCGGCCTTCACGTGTAAAGGCGCCAGGAGGAGGGTTCGAAGGATCTCCATTGCGTGGTGGTTGCGGCGCGGGCGAATGCCCAGCGGTGTTTCCACCACTGTCCAAGCTCGGCAACCGGGCAGGTGTCCCAGTCCAGCCGATCGTCCCGCCGGCTCAGCCAGCGGTCGTAGTTGGTGGCGAGGGGGGCGAGGAAAAGCTGGCGGCGGACGCCGTGCAGGCGCATCTTCTTCGGGTTCAGACCCAGAGCCTCAAACGCACGGCCGAGAACCTCCCGGCGGTTGCGGAACGCCCCACCGCCCCATCTGACATGCCGGTTGGTGTGTCCCTCGGGAGTATGGGCGGCGGCGAACGCGACCAGGTCGTCGTAGATCTCGCCGGAGAAGTGAAAGTCGCCGCTGCCGACGGTGTAGCCGACGGGCTGGAAAGCAAGCCGTCGGCTGGGGGTGTGCAGGCGGTTGTACACGGAGGAGCGGCCGAGCGCGGATGCGGTGGTGACCAGAGCCAGTTGGGCGTCGGGGTCGCGCTGGGCGATACGGGTGGTCTTGTGGCCGTAGCGGTCGGCGAAAGCGTCGCGGACCTCCTGGCTGGTGGTCAGCAGGGCCATCAGCTTTCCGGCGAGGAGCTGGCTGTAGGGCGGGACCGCGCCCAGGACGAAGGCATCCATGACGCACGCCAGACGCTCCCGGCGCTGCTGCGGCGACCAACCGATCGCCGTGTCGCGGGCCCTGAGGGCATAGACCGGGTCGGCAAGGCCGATCAGCCCTATGACACGATGGTCATGGCCTTCGTCGACGACGAGGAAGCGCAGCCGTCTGCCATATCCGCTGGAAACGGGAACGGACCAATGCAGGGCGCACCAGCGCCACATGAGAGCGTCCAGGCTGCGGAAGTCGTCCACCAGGACCAGGGCGGGGCGGATGCGCTGAGGATCGATCTCGTCACCATGCGCCAGCCGGGCCACCAGGCGGTGTTCCTGTTTCGCGAGAGCCTTGCGGGCACGTTCCCTGTTGAAGGCGACTGCTTCGGCATGCAGACGGCGCAGATGATCCTTATCGGTCTGGACCGGGGCGAGGACGGCCCCGTCCTTGACGTGGAAACCCTGGTCGCGCAGATGCACGAAGACCCGTTCGCGTAAGACGTCCACCGGATCCTGGGGAGGGTCGGCGAGGCTGAGGTCGACTGCGGTGTCCATCGTGTCCAGCAGACGCAGCAGCAGGTCCCCGCCGGGGACCCGCTTGCCGCGTTCGTAGTCGGAGACCGAGCTTTGCGGAACGCCCGCCGCCCGGGCCAGTTGTGTCTGGCTCCAGCCCGCGTTCTCGCGGCTGCGGCGCAGCAAAGCGGCGGACGACTTCAGGCGGGGCGCGGCAGCAGACAGAGCGTCAGTCACCAGTTCACTATCGCGGATCCGCTATGGGCTCGGCCACTCCTTGCGGGGGCCTGATTCCGCCGACTTGCCTGGCGACCAGCCTGTTCTGGTGTGCCTCCTCTTTGACCGATCTCCGATAAGAGCTGGCCTACTCACTTCTCTTCGCGAGTATCCCGTCATCGACCCGAGCCGATCAGCGATGCACCGCCCTCCGCCCAGAACGCCTGCCCGTCCCCGCCGACCGCCTCGGCAGCCGGGCACCGGGTCACTGCCTCGATGGGCGCAGTACGTTGTCGCCCTGGTCCCCGTCCGCGCTCTTCGTCACCGCGAGATCCGCTACCTCCACGCCGGCCCGACCCGGCGGCCGGCTGTCCGGCAGGACCTGCAGCACGCCTTCACACAGCCGGCCGCCCCTGAACACAGGTGCGGGGACAGCACAGAAGGTACGCAAACCGCCATTCCAGCCGGGTCGGGAAATGGCCGGGCGAGGGACACAAGCGCTTCTGCCACACTGCCGAATCGTCAACGGCCCTCACGTTGATCACGGATCGTGCGGACCTCCCGGGACACCGGGTCAGACCCGGATGAGGGAAGTCAAGCGTCAGCCCGTCAGGCCCGGTGGAGCTGGATCTCCTCGTAGTCGTCCAGCAGAGCATCCAGCGGCTGGTTCTCGTCCACGTCCGGGAAACTCCAGGCGATCTCCGCCTGCACCAGAGCAGCAGCGATGCGGGCGGGAAGGGAGCGCCACTGTTGCGGCTCCGCCTCGGCGGGGTCGCGCGCGAGCGAGAGCATCACCCGGCGCGCGCCGGTCAGGTCTCCGATGGTTCGCACATCGGTCCAGGCTGCGAGGCCGGCTGACTCCAGGGCGCGGCGGGCGTCCTCGCTCAGTTCCCAGCAGTTGAGGTAGTCCAGGGTGATGGGGCGGCTCCAGGCGGATTCCGCCATTCGCACGATGTCGTTGGCGCTGACGCCGTTGCGCCGGTCCGCGAGCATGGCGGTCAGCAGTTCACGGCGGGCTGCGGCATAGGTCTGGACGACGGTCGCGGTGTGGAAGGAGGTCACCCACCTATCAGGTAGTCAATATCTTGACCGGTCAAGGTATTGACTACCGGTCTCCTATGCAGCGCCCGGGCCGTCCGGCCGGTCGCCGCTGGCCGTGGGGCGATCCGGGCGCCTGCCTGCCGCAAGGAACCGGCGCACAGCGAGCAACTGACGTGCGCTTCAAGAGCCCGGTGCGGCGGCGCAAGGGCCCGTACCGCGCCGGCGAGTGCGCTGCCGGTCTCTCGCCGGCAGTTACGCTCGTAGAGTGGCTCCCATGACCGACCGGCCCGGCATGACCGGCACCAGCAGCATGGCGATCTCTCCTGCGGCTCCGGGCGACGGGCTCGCGACGGCAGCGCTGGGCGCCCTCGCTGTCGGCAGTCGCCTTCCGGCTCCCGGTGCGGGTTCGCCCTCCCTCGCCCAGGCCGTCAACACGCATGGCGGCCGGGAGCCCCTGCCCTACGGGCACGGCCACTGCCTGATCGCCCGCATCGAAGGCACTGCGGCCGGAATGGTGTACATGACGCCCCCCATCCGCTGGACCGAAGATCACCCGCCTGCCCAGCGGGCCGGCCTCGTCCAGTCCCTGGTCGAGATCGAGCTCCTGGCTGTCGCCGAGGCCTACCGCGGCCAGGGCATCGCCGCCGCGCTGCTCGCCGCGGCCGGGGAAACAGCCCGCAGCGCCGGCAGCCACCTGGCCTTCGCCAAGGTCAGGGTCGGCGCCTTCGCCCTCATGTGCTGGTACCGCAAGCGCGGTTACACCATCGCCGCCCAGGCAGAGCCTGTCGTCTTCCGCACGCGCTCCGGGTTCGAGTCCTGCGACGACGGATCCGACGGCCACCAACTGGCTGCAAAGCCCCTGCAGCCGGGCGTCGTGCTGCGCCGGCGCAGTGAGCGGGGATCCTCCATGCTCGTCGCGGAACACGCCCGCTGAAGCCCGCGCGGTGCCGCCTGGGCCGTCGTCGGCAGGTCCGGCGCGTTCACGGCTCCGTTGTGCACGCGGTTCACGTGCCGCCTGCCGGGCTTCCGAAAGGGTTCTCCACGGGCACGAGGGAGGTCTGCTCGATCAGCGGCACGATCACCGGGTGCAGCAGCACGCCGGCGGGAGTGCTGGTGCCGTCCCTGGCCACGCTTGCGGCAGCCCCGGCGAGCAGGTCGGCAAGTTGGATGGAGGCGTGTTCATGGGAACTGCCGCGCATCATCCGCTGGATGCGAAGGCCCCTAAATCGCGAGGACGGTGTGGCACCTGCTCCGGAGCGCAGGACGCTTCTGGTCACCTCCAGCCGGGTGTCCGTGAGTTCCCGGTGCTCGTCCGCGAGTACGCTGACCGCTCCCAGCCTCTCGCTCCACGCTCGTGTCACGGTGGCAAGCGCGGTGTCCAGGAGTTCCAGATGCGGCGGCTGCTGGGGTGCGACGTCGTCGTGCAGCGCGTCCGCGTGGGCGCGCGTGGCACGCAGCAGCTGGAGGACTTCGGTGACGTTGCGCCGGGTCGATGCAGTCCAGGCCTCCTCCACCTCGTCGTAGAAGGCCTGGACCGCAGCCTTCCGGTCGCCGGGATCCCTGCGGCGCGCGAAGGCGACGAATGCCTCCTCCAGCCTTTCGAACCGGGCGTCCTTCAGCGCGCGCCGTCCGTCGCGGGCCAGGGCCCGGGCGAGCTGCGCCGCCTGCCCGTTCACATGCAGGTCGATGCCACGCCGATAGGCCTCTTCCTCGGCCAGCAGATCGATGACCTTGCTCATGATCCCGTATCGCTTGTCGACGGCATACACCGAGCACCGACCGTGCAGCGCACCGCCGTTCTGCCACAGCCGGCTGAGTTTCTGCAGCCGGTCGCCCCGCTGGAAATGCCTGAACTTCAGCTCGCGCACGGTCGGCTGCATGCTGGTCCGGGTGCGCAGATCACGCACGATGAGCTCGGCCTGCGCATCGTCAACCGCGACCGCGGCGACCATCATGTAGCGGCCTTCACTCAGGAGATCCTCGCCGTCGTAACCGGACTCGTCACAGGCGATCCAGCGGCCGTCCGTTTCGCTGTCGAGTGTCGGCGCGGTGTGGGTGAGCCGCTGGTAATCGGATCCGGTCAAAGGCATGGTCTCAGTGTCCTCGCACGCGAACGGGCCCGCCCGGGAATTCTGCACAGCCGGGCGGCCAGCTGTGTCCTTCTCCGCCCGCGGCCGGCCGAGGGCCCTCGGGCCCGATGATCCGGGTCAGCGCCGGACCACGAGGCCGCCACCGCTATCGGCATGTTCGCCTCGCACCCGGTAGCGGCCCATGAGCCGGTCATCCGCCGGGGCGGCGTTGCCCGAGGATTCCGTTCCTGAGCCCTCGCACCGAAAGAGGCAGCGAATCGGCAGCCGTCCAGCTACCGGCAGACATCTGCGGCGCCGGCCTTCAGCGTCACCAGCAACCGGGCCAGGGCTCGCGTTCGTACTTCCGCAGCAAGGGCTTCAAGGTGTGCGTGCACTGTGGTCATCACTCGCAGCACTTTGCGTGGCGGTCTGTCCGCCAAGTCCGCTCTCACAACGGGTGCCAGGGGGATTTCCGCCGACCAGGGCTGCGGCTTCGCCGGCTGTCCATACGCAAGTCGTCGCATAGGCTGTTCGTTCTCTTTGTCCACCGCGAGCGCGGGAGTGCTGCCTTGTCCGACGGCCCCCTCTCCCACTCGGTCGACTGGCGCAGCATCCGGTCCTGGGCAGGGAGCCAGGACCGTGCCTTCGAAGAGCTGTGTTTCCAGTTGCGGGAGCCTGCCCGGCCGGGCTGGCGGACCGTCAAGACGGCCGCGCCGGACGGCGGGGTGGAGTGGTACGACCTGGCTCCGGACGGGCGGGCGCACGGCTTTCAGGTGAAGTACGTGCACGAGATCGACGCTCTCCTGCCCCTGGCCCGGAAAAGCCTGGAGGCCGTGGGAAAGAACCGGCCCCGCCGGAACGTGACCCGCATGGTGTTCATGGTGTGCATCGATCTGCCGGATCCCGCGCATCTGCGGCAGGGCAAGCCGGTGGTGGGGGCCCGCCAGAGGTGGGAGCAGGCGGTCGCCGGATGGAAGACGCAACTGGAGGGGACTTCTGACATCGAGGTGGAGCTCCTGGGCAGCGGAGAACTGTTGGAACGGCTGCTGGCTCCGGGAAACGAGGGCCGTCTATGGTTCTTCTTCCAGCAGCGTGTTCTGGGTGCGCAGTGGCTGCAGGAGCAGTTCGAGCGCGCGGCGCGCATTGCCCACGACCGTTACACACCCCAGCATCACATCCCGTTGCCGATCGCCTCGACGCTGGACGCGTGTGCCATGGCGGGGCCACTGCTTGAGCAGGTAGAGCGGCTCGCGGAGGGGTTCCGCGCAGCCGTGGCCGAGACACAGTTCGCGTGGAGGGCAAGATCTGCGCCATCGCATGAGGCGGATGCCGGGCAGACCGCGTCCGTGGCGGCCAGGCTGGAGGGCCTGCTGGCCCGGCTGTCACGCATCGCTGACGAACTGCACCATGCGGTGGACTCGGCCACTTTGGCGGGGCCGCCCTCGGAGCGCATGGCCGTGGCCGCCGAGGAGGCCTCGGAGCTGGTGTCTGATGTCCGGCAAGCACAGCGCAAGTGGTTCGAACTCGCCGGTGACGGCAAGGATGAACGCGTGGCCGCGGATGCGGTCCGAGTTCTGCATCTCACGCTGGACCGGCTGTCTCTGCTGTGCAGGTCGGACCGAGCACGCGCCGCGGAAGCCAAGGCGTGGGTGCTGCTGGGGGAAGCGGGACAGGGCAAGACGCACTTGCTGGTCGACTCCACCCGCCGGGCGCTTGAGGCTGGACGGCCCGCGGTGACGGTCTTCGGCGAGCTGATGGCGGCCGAGGACCCGCTGACGGAGATCGCACGGCAGCTGGGGTTGGGGGATGTGCCGCACACCGTGCTGCTGCAGGCGTTGGATGCCGCAGGAGCGGCGAGCGACACACGCTTTCTGCTGATGATCGATGCACTCAACGATGCCGAGGAGCCCAGCAGATGGCGCAGCCGGCTGCCCCAGCTGTGGGCCCAGGCGGCACCGTACGACCACCTGGCGGTGGTGGTCTCGTGCCGCTCCTCCCTGAAGGACGTGGTGCTGCCGGCCGACGTGTCGGCCCGTCATGTGCCGTGCACGGAGCACCCGGGGTTTGCCGGGCACGAGGTGGAGGCGCTGGAAAGCTACCTGCAGAAGGCGCCCTCGGCGCTGCCCCGTACGCCGCTGCTCGCGCCGGCCTTCTCCAACCCCCTGTTCGTGAAGCTGTACTGCGAGAGCCTGGAAGCCCTGCCGGAGAATCAGCGGGGCATCGCCGCGCGCACCCAGCACCGCAGTGCGGTGTTCAACAGCTTCCTGGAGCACAGGGCCCACCAGATCCATCTGGCGCTGCGCCTGGATGCGGGTGAGCGGGTTGTGCAGAGTGCGGTGCAAGAACTGGCCCGGCAGATGGGCAAGGCGGGCCGGGAGGTCCTGCCCCAGCAGCAGGTGCGGGAGATCATTGCACCGTTCGCCGCGCACCTGACCCGGTGGCCGGACACTCTGCTCGGGCAGATGGTGGTGCACGGGGTGCTGGCCAGCGAGCGGTTCCATACCGTCGGCGGTCAGCCGGAAGCCGGGTACGGGTTCGGCTACCAGGCATTCAGCGACGACCGCATCGTCGATGCGATGCTGGCCGAACACTCCGCCGAGGTGAAGGCCGCCGCCTCAAGCGGCGTGCTGGCCCCCGGATCGAGGCTGCGGGCCTGGCTGGAGGTGGCTTCGCCGAACCTGGTGGAAGCGGCCACTGTGCTGCTGGCCGAGCGCACCGGCCGCGAGCTGATCGACCTCCTCGGCGCCGGACAGGACGCCGACGCCCGCGACGGTCACGGCGGGCGCAGCAGGTTCGCACTGTATGTGAGCCTGGTGCGCACGCTGGCGCTGCGCGACGCCCGCAGTGTCAGCGAGCGGACCGCCGTCCTTCTTGAACAGGCGGCCGACGAATTCGACCTGGGCCCCATGGTCCTGGAGGCCCGGCTGGGTGTGACCGCTCAAACTGGCCATCTCCTCAATGCAGACCATCTGCACCGCACGCTGTGTGCGAGGGCGCCGGCAGACCGGGACGCCACGTGGGGCCTGGCGATCTACGACGTGCTCGACCGATCCGGGGCGCTGCACCGCCTGCTGCGGTGGGCCGAGCAGCTGCCCGCCCCGCAGCATCTGCGCCCGTCCCAGACCACTGCGGCCTCGTCGTGGACGCCTCGGCGCGCGGGCAGCAGCGTGACGGCGGCGGCCCATCAGCCCCCGGAGCCGGAGGTGGTGCGGCTGGTGGCCACCACCCTGGTGTGGACGCTCCTCTCCTCCAACCGTTTCCTGCGGGACCGGGCCACCAAGGCCCTGGTACAGCTGCTGCTGGGCTACCCGGCCGTCCTCACCGCGCTGCTGGACCGGTTCCTTCACACTGACGCCCGCGCGGTCGGTGATGCCTACGTCTTCGAGCGGCTCGCTGTGGTGGCGCACGGTGTGACGGCCCGTACCCGTGCAAGCACCGGTCACCAGACGGCGGTGCTGGCAGACGTCGCCGCGTGTCTGCTCGATCACGTCTACGGCGACGTCACCTCGCCCGCCCACGCGTCCGGCAACGCACTGCTGTGCGATGCCGCCTCCCGCGTGATCCGGGACGCCTTCGAGGCCGGACTGGTCTCGGCGGGCGACGCCGCCCGCTGCGCCCACCCCCATGCCTGCCCCGAACCCGGCCAGGCACCGGACGAGGCGGTCATCGAGGCCCGCTACCCGTCACGGGACGCGGCTGACGAGCGGCTGTGGGGAAGTCTGCGTGCCTCTTTGCTGGGTCTGGCGAACTTCACGACCTACGAGGTCAAGCCGGCCGTCAGCACCTTCAGCCAGTTGCCCCTGACCGTGCCCGCCCCGGCCCCGGCCCACCAGCGGCGCCGTCGGCCCCCGGTACTGGTGTCCGACCGGGTGGAGGCCTTCGTCCAGAGCCTGCCCCCTGCCGTCCGCGAGGTGCTTGGCACACCCGAGTCGGTGAGCCGGCTGCTGGCCGAACGCTGGCAGGCCCGGCGTGTGCTGACCGACGAGCAGAACCGGCTGCTCACGCAGTGCGCGCAGCCGCCGACCGGCCAGGAGCAGCTGGCGGACACGCCGGTGGACAAGGACTGGGCCAGCCGCTGGATCCTCGGCAACGCCGCACACCGCGGATGGAGCCCCGAACGGTTCGCCGCCTTCGACAACGTCCGTGGCGCCGGCCACGGAGGCGAGGGCCACAAGGCCGAACGCGTCGGCAAGAAGTACCAGTGGCTGGGACTGCACGAACTGGTGGAGCGCCTGGCCAACCACCGGCACGTGATCCAGGCCGGCGCCGGTGACCCCTCACAGTATCCGGGTGCCGAAGCGCTGCTGCTGATCGACATCGACCCCACCCTGCCCCCTGCCACGCACCCCCTGTCCCCGGCCACCACCAGCGAGCCCGAGGGGGCAGCCCCGACAGACGCCGCTCACGCCACCTTTCCTCCCACCGCTCTCGACGGGCGGTGGAACCCCCCGCCGCCCGTACTGCCCGCCGCCGGCCAGCTCGCCCACTGGCTGCAACAGGACACCGGGCTGCCCGACCTCGGCCGGCTCACGGTACGCAAGGACGACCAGGACCAGCAGTGGGTCGTCCTGTACGAGTACACCGTGGACAGCGTCGGCGGGCCTGAAGGAGGGTGGAAGGGACAGGCCGAACAGTGGCACCTCATCCACAGCTGGCTGCTGGATACCGCCCACTACCGTCCCGCCCTGGACTTCCTCGCCTCACGCACCCTCATGGGCCGCTGGATGCCCGAGATCCCCTCTCGGCACGGCATCTACCTCGCCGACCTCCCCCAACACCCCCTCGGGCGCGAGGACCGCGACCACGAGATGCGGTTCATAGACTACGGCGCCGACACCCCAACGCCGGACTCTTCCTCCCCCGCGGCTCAGCCACCCGCCCGCCCCCGGCGCAGGGCCATGACCGACGACGACGTCACCGAGGCACGCGAATACCTCGACCACCTCCTGGACGGCCTCGGCTACCGCGACGGCGAGGGCGCCACACGCGAGCAGCAGCTGCACGAACTGGCCGAACGCTGGAGCACGACACCGGACCCGGCCACCGCCTCGCCACCGCCCGCAACAAATCCGCGCGACATCGCCCGCGACACCGGCGGACAGCCGCTGCACGCACTGCCGGCTGTCCAGGAGTACAACTGGAGCGCCAGCGGCCACGACTGCTCCCTGAACGCCCCCGTCACTCTGTCCCTACCCTCCCACCAGCTCCTCGACGGAGCAGACCTCAGACGCTCCCCCGCAGGCGGCGACTGGTACACCAGCGACGGCACCCGCGTCGTACGGGCCCTGACCGGCCAGAGGCCCACCGGAACCGTCACCACCCTCCTGGCCCGCAGAGACTGGCTCGAACAGCGCCTGCGCACCCTCAACACCGCCCTGATCCTCGGCCTGTTCGGCGAACGCCAGCCCCGCACCGCCGACCTCACCCAATGGCGCGAGTACAGCCAGACAGCCGGCCTGCAGCCCGGTCACGAACCCACCGTCCAGGAACACCTCACCCGCATCAAGGTCAACCACAGCCCCTGACACCGCCGACCGCACGAACCGTGGCCACGGAACCGCGCCCCCACCCGCACAGAACCACCTGCCGTGCACCGGCGAACCCTGGCGCAGGAGAGGAGTTCACGCTCACAACGGCAGCACGCCCGCAGTCCGCCACCCCAGCACGCATGGCTCACCGAAGACGAGCACCGCGCAAAAACACCACGCGCCGGTCACCCGTCCGAGTAAATACCGGAGACTCTGCGCATCATCAACTCGTGTCCGGGGCAGCATTCCCGCAAATCAGTCAGTTCAGTACGCACCCGAAACATCACGAGCGGTAGATCCGCTGCCCCATCACAACGCCATGACAGGCCCCTCCGCGCAGGCAGAGTTGCACCGACCACCGCGCTGCTCAAGGTCGGCCGGACCTTGCCACTCCGCGCACGCAGAGACGCACCGGCCGGCACGTCCGTTCCTCGTACAGCATGGCCGACCGCCCCGCACCCCCGGAGATCCCCCGCCCAGTTCCTCCGCGTATGCCAGCGCTGGTGTGCCGCTTCCGCGTCGGCGGAGATGATCTGGACAGCGATACCCCGTCCGCTCGGCACCGGCTGAGATGTTCCGCAGCAAAGCCGCCGCACAAGCCCAGGTCAGCAAGGGTCCGCTCCGCACACGCAGAGATGCACCGGCTGTCCGTGCCCGCCGCTCAGCCTCGCCTCGGTCCACTCCGCGCAGACGGAGATACGTCGACGCGACACACGCTCACCGTGGCCCGGCCCTCCTTGGGGAACCCACACTCGCCTCCTTGCCCGGGTAGGTGCCAGGGTGGTCCGGCTTCAGCATGGGCCAGGCCGTCTCGGCGGCGGTGCGCAGGGAGACCGTCTTTGCTCAGTTGGCGGTGTCACCCGCTTGACCGGCCTGTTCGATCCAGGCGTGTGGGATGAGTTTGCGTCCGCCGCGCCAGTTGTGGCGTACCGAGTCCTGGAACCAGGGCTCGTCCAGGTTTGCGTGGTCGGAGACGATGATCTGGAGGTTGGGCGAGAGTTCACGGGCTACGTCGTGGATGAGACGGAACAGGCGTGTGACGGCTGCCCGGTCGGTGTCGTCCTCAAGGGTTCCGGAGGCCTGGTCGACTTCCGAGCGATACCAGACCTGGGTGGGCTGGTCCAGCATCAGGATGCGCGGGACCGGGCGGTCTTGGCGGGTGAAGTAGCGGTGCAGCGCGAGGTGGACGATGACGTGGTAGCCGACCCAGTTCTCGCCGCTTCCGATACGGAAGAGGGGGGCTGGTCCCTGTTCGGTGTCGGTGACGACGGTCAGGCGGCTGAGGTCGAGGCGGACGCTCTGCCCGCTGTGCTCGAGTTGGAGCCGGTCGGCCCAGTCGGTCATGTCCTGGCTGATCGCGACGAGGCGCGAGGTGAGCTGTTCGCGTTCTTCGTTGGGGTCGAGTTCGGCCGTCAGCGCCTCGACTCGGGCCTGTGCTGTGTCCAGCAGTTGTTTCAGGCGGGCTACTTCGGCGGCTGTGCTGGCGGGGAGCGCGGCAAGGCTTGCGTGGATGCGTCCGCGCATGAAGTCGCGGCGGGAGGCGTCGGTGAGTTGCTCCGTCACGGCGCGGGCGGAGACGAGGGACTGCAAGGTGGTGTCGATGCTGCGAAGGCGGGTTCGCAGTTCGTCGGCCCGTTCGTCGAGCTGGGTGAGGGCCGCTCGTCGGGACGGGCGGGCTGCCTCGACGCCCTGTAGTTGGGTTTGCAGGTGCTCGAGGCTGTGGCGGAGTTCTTGTGCGGTGGGGTCGGGCTCGCTCATGGGCGACCCGCACAGAACACAGGCGGCGGGTTGGTTGTGAGGCGCGTTTGCTGTCGCCCCGATGAGGTTGAGGCTGGCCAGGCGTGCTGTCTGGGTGCGGACGGCGCCGGCGTAGTCGTCGGCTGAGTCGTCCTGCTGCAGGAGGAGTTCGCGCTCTGCGGCCACGCTCCTCAGGCGGGCGCGCAGCGTGT
>NZ_JBEPBI010000162.1:0-17735 GCF_040299045.1 Streptomyces sp. NPDC001027 | reverse complement strand
CCCAGCGCGTGCAGCGGGGCGTCGCGGTAGAGGTCCAGAGCCTCTTCGGGGGTGATCCGCCCACCGGCGGCGGCACGGTCGAGGACGGACTGAAGTTCGGCCTTCTCGGTCACCGGGGGCGTCCCTTTCGTCAAGGGTTGTGGACAGACCGATCCAGCCTACGCCAGCCCTCTCGGCGTCCCGACCTCAGGCCGCGTACGCGCCGACGAGCACCCCGGCGAGCGTCCCCACGAGCATGAACGGCCCGAAGGCGATCAGCGTCCCGCGTCCCGCCCGCCCCACGACGTACAGCGCGCCGCCGTACAACGCGCCGAACAGGAACGCGGCGAAGGCGCCCAGCATGACGGTCGGCCAGCCGTACCAGCCGAGGACGGCGCCCATGCCGAGCGCGAGCTTCACATCGCCGAAGGCCATGCCGGCCGGGTTGACGAGGTGCAGCACGAGGTGGCCGGCGCCGAGGGCGAGCGCGCCCAGCAGGGCCGTCGTCCAGTCCCCGGCGTGCTCGGGGAGCAGCGCGGCCAGGCCCAGCAGGACCAGGGCGGCGACCGCGAACGGGAGGGTGAGCGGGTCGGGCAGCCTCCGCACGCGTACGTCGACGACGGCCAGCAGCACCCCGACCGGCGCGAGCGCCAGCCACACCGCCGACTCGGGTCGCACACCGGTCGCCGCGGCGAGGGCGGCGCACACGAGCGCGGTGAGGACGGGGAGAAGGAGGGCGCCGGGGGCGACGGCGCCGGCGCAGCCACGACAGTGCGCGCGTCCGAGCCAGCCCCGGAACGGGTGCCCGGCCGGGCAGGTCGCCCGCCAGCCCCCGACCGCCTCCTCGCCCCCCGGGCCCCCCAGGTCCCCCTGGGCTTCCTCAGCTTCCAGGGCTTCCTGCGTTTCCTGCGCTTCCTGCGCTCCCGGCCCGTCCTGGCCGTCTCGGCCCTCCTGCACTGCCGGTGCTTCCGGCGCCACCGTTGCCACCGGCGCGGACTGCTCGAACTGCTCGGACTGCTCGTCGTCCTGTTCCTCCTCCGGGGGGACGGAGAAGCGGTAGGCGGCCCGCGGCAGCAGCGCGCCGCTCGCGGCGCCCCACAGCGCGGCGACGGCGGCCAGCGTCAGGTCGCCGGGAGGTGTCGTCATCGTCAGAGAGCGTAGGGACACGGGGAGGACGCCGGAGGGGAAACCCGTCGGCACGACACCGCTCGCCTCCCCGGCAGACGGGACTCTCGGAACGCGAACACGCCTCAGTCGACCCTTGACATCCGTGCGACCGGGTTGCCCTCCGCCGCGCTCTCGGAGGTGTAGGTCAGGTCGTCGCCGGTCGGTGTGAGCCGGATCGGGTGCGGCTTCGGATTGCAGCCGCCGTGGTTGTTCGCGGCGCCCACGGACGTGGCGACGACCTCCTTCGCCGTCACCTGCTTCAGCGTCAGAATGTCGACGCAGACGCCGCCGAGCACGTCCGTCTGCCGCAGCTCCCCCAGCTTCCCGCCCACGACCGCCCGTTGGACCGTCACCCGGAACGTGCCCATCGGCAGGGCGCCGTCGAGGCCGCTGCCCTGCCCTTCCCAGGTGCCGACGTACCGGGCGGGGAGGGTGGCGGACGACGAGCCGTCGGTGGCCCGGGGACTCGCCGCGGGCGACTGCTCCGCGGTGCCGCCGGGGCTCGGCGTCGCGCCTCCCGTGGCGCCGGGGCTCGCCGCAGCCGTCGGCACGGTGGAGCTCGCGTCGCTGCCGGCCTCGGTGTCCTGGCCGCCGTCGCCCGGCAACAGCTGGAACAGCAGCACCGAGCCGACCGTCACCGCCGCCATCGCGCCCGCGACCGCCAGCGCGACGGTGCAGCTCAGTCGCCGCCCGCGACCGCCCTCGCCGGGCGTCGCGCTGCCCGCCACGGTGACCGAGAGCCGGCCGCGGCCGTCGGCGCGTCCCGCGTCTTCGGAACGGCCGGCGCCTTCGGCCCCGGCGGAAGCCGCCCCGACGGACGCGGGCCCGGCGTCCCTCGGCGTCGGCACGGGCAGGACCGGGGGCCCGGCGGCGGAGCGGTCGGCCCGGTCCGCCGGTGTCGCGGGCAGCGCGTCCATCACCGGTGGCGGCCCGAACACCCCCGGCGAGGCCGGCGGCGCGCCCGCCGGGACGCCTGCCGAGGCCGTTCCCGCGGGCTGCCCCGACGTCATCGCCGCGCTGCTGAACCCGACCGGTCCCGACGCGTGGGGCTCCGCGCCGGCCCGCGTGCCCTCCAGGTTCAGCAACTGGACGGCGCTGCGGCCCAGCTGTTCCACCAGCGCTCCCGGCAGCCAGCCGCCCGCGACCAGCCGGGCCGCGCCCTCGGGCGCGAGGCGCCGGGCCACGTCCGCGGGGGACGGCCGCTCGGCCGGGTCCTTGGCGAGGCAGGCCGCGGCGACCTCCCGCAGTTCACCGCGCAGCCCGTCCTCCGGCGAGCCGAGCTCCGGTTCCTCGTGGACCACCTTGTAGAGGAGCGCGGCCGACGAGTCGCCGGGGAACGGGGACCGTCCGGTGGCCGCGTACACCAGCACCGCGCCGAGGGAGAAGACGTCAGCCGCGCCGGACGCGCCCCGGCCGAGGATCTGCTCCGGGGCCATGTAGCCGGGCGAGCCGACCGAGACGCCGGTCGAGGTGAGCGAGGCGGTGCCGTCGGTCGCGCGGGCGATGCCGAAGTCGATCAGCAGCGGACCGTCCACGGTCAGCAGCACGTTGGACGGCTTGACGTCCCGGTGCACCAGGCCCAGTTCGTGCACCGTGCCGAGGGCCTCCGCGAGGCCGGCGCCCAGCACCCGCACGGAGTGCTCGGGCAGCGCTCCGTGGGACGCGACGGCCGCGGCCAGGGACGGTCCGGCCGCGTAACCGGTGGCCACCCAGGGCACCGTCGCGTCCGGGTCCGCGTCCAGGACCGGCGCGGTCCACGCCCCGCCCACCCGCCTCGCGGCCTCGACCTCGCGCCGGAAGCGGGCGCGGAACTCCTCGTCGAGCGCGAGGTGGGGATGCACGATCTTCACGGCCACCGTGCGGCCGCCGGCGCTGCGGCCGAGGTAGACCCGGCCCATGCCGCCGGATCCCAGCCGGCCGAGCAGCCGGTAGGGCCCCACGGTCGTGGGTTCACCGTCTCCGAGCGGCTGCATGGGCGCTCTCCCCTTCCCCCGTCAGGACTCCGTAGGAGACTACGCAGATCGTGGCCGGAGCAGTTCCACTCTGACGTCCGCCGGGAAGCCCGTCGTCGGACCGACGCGACGGGCGAACTCCGTCACGGCCTCCAGCTGGGGCGCGCCGAAACGGAAGTCGAGGGTGGTGAAGTACTGCTCAAGGACGGCTTCGTCGAACTCCTCCCAGCGGGCCGCCTGCTCGGCGACCTTGCCGACCTCCTCCAGGGAGAGGTTGCGGGAGTCGAGGAAGGCCTGGTGGACCTGGCGGGTCAGGACGGGCTCGCGCTCCAGGTAGTCGCGCCGGGCCGCCCACACCGCGAAGACGAAGGGCAGTCCGGTCCACTCCTTCCACAGCCGGCCGAGGTCGTGCACCTCCAGGCCGAACCGCGGTCCGTCCAGCAGGTTGGCCCGCAGCGCCGCGTCGCCGATGAGGACGGCGGCCTCGGCCTCCTGCATCATCAGACTGAGGTCGGGCGGGCAGGTGTAGTAGTCCGGCCGGACGCCGAAGCGGTCGGCCAGGAGCAGTTGCGCGAGGCGCACCGAGGTCCGGGAGGTCGAGCCGAGGGCGACCCGGGCGCCGTCGAGCCGGTCCAGCGGGACCTGCGAGACGATCACGCAGGACATCACCGGGCCGTCGCAGCCCACGGCGATGTCGGGGAAGGCGACGAGGTCGTCGGCGTTCTTGAGGAACTCGACGAGGGTCACGGGCCCGATGTCGAGATCGCCCCGCACCAGCTGCTCGCTGAGTTTCTCCGGGGTGTCCTTGGTCAGGTCGAAGTCGAGGAGCGTGCCGGTTCTCGCGAGCCCCCAGTAGAGGGGCAGGCAGTTGAGGAACTGGATGTGGCCGACGCGCGGCCGGGTGCGAGAATTGTCCACATCGCGAGGCTAGACCCCGTCGGGTACGCTGCGGACTCCGACCCCCGAGTCAACCCCTTTCATGGATCTTCAAACGTCCGAGTGACGTGATCTTGACCTCTATTGCTTTCGGCTGCCCCCATGCTAGGCTCGCCGCAAGTTGCAGTTTGGTTTCCCTTGCAGTACAGAGCCTGCGGAGCATGTAACCGCGGGCTCTCGTCGTTTTCAGACGTATGCAGTTGTGCGGCACTTGCTTTCACGCTTGCAGGGTTCTGGAGCAGGGCAACCCTTTGGGCCCAAGGAGGGCTTATGGCTACCGGAACCGTGAAGTGGTTCAACGCCGAAAAGGGCTTTGGCTTCATCGCCCAGGAAGGCGGCGGCCCCGACGTCTTCGTCCACTACTCCGCGATCAACGCGCAGGGCTTCCGCTCGCTCGAGGAGAACCAGCAGGTCTCCTTCGACGTGACGCAGGGCCCGAAGGGTCCCCAGGCGGAGAACGTCACCCCCGTCTGATCTTCCACACCCTGAGATCGCAAGTCTGAGAGCAGTACCCAAGGAGCCCTGTGCCGTTCGGCACGGGGCTCCTGCCTTCGCCCCCGATGTCGGTCGGGCCTCCTAGGCTCCCCACCCATGACCGACACTCACGCAGACGCGTTCGTCGCCACCACCCGCGCGTTCTACGACGCCGTCGCCGAGGACTACGCCGAGCTGTTCCGTGACGAGCTCGCCGCGAGGCCGCTGGAGCGGGCCGTCCTCACCGCCTACGCCGAGCTCGTCGGGCCCGGCGGCCGGGTGGCCGACCTGGGCTGCGGTCCCGGCCGCACCACCGCACGGCTCGCCTCGCTCGGGCTCGACGTGTCCGGGGTCGACCTGTCGGAGTCGATGCTGGCGATCGCCCGGCGCGAGAACCCGGGGATCCGGTTCGCACAGGGCTCGATGCTGGAGCTGGACTTCCCGGACGGGTCCCTGGCCGGCGTCGTCTCCTTCTACTCGACCATCCACACCCCGCTGGACCGGCTGCCGGCGCTCTTCGCCGAACTCCGCCGCGTCCTGACCCCGGGCGGCCACCTCCTGCTGGCCTTCCAGGTCGGCGACGAGCCCCGGCGCCACGACCGGCCCTGGGGCCATCCCGTCGCCCTCGACTTCGAGCGCCGGCGCCCGGAGACGATGGCCGCGCTGCTGACCGCGGCCGGCTTCACCGTGCTGTCACGCACGGTGCGGGAGCCGGACGCGAGCCTCGACGAGCCGACTCCCCAGGCTCTCCTCATCGCGCGCAGGCCCCCGGAGACGGGAGCGGCGGAGGGGGCAGGGTCCGCCGCCGGACCCGGCGCGGATTCCTAGAGCGCCCCGGCGAGGTCGAGGGCCGCGATGTATCCGAAGGTCATCGCGGGTCCGATCGTCGAACCGGCGCCGGCGTAGCTGTGCCCCATGACCGCCGCGCTGGCGTTGCCGGCGGCGTACAGCCCCGGGATGACGGAGCCGTCGGGTCGCAGCACCCGCGCGCGGGCGTCGGTGCGCAGGCCGCCCTTGGTGCCGAGGTCGCCGGGGACGATGCGGAAGGCGTGGAAGGGAGGCAGCCACAGGGGCGCGAGACAGGAGTTCGGGAAGACTCCCGGGTCCGTGTAGTAGTGGTCGTAGGCGCTGTCGCCCCGCCCGAAGTCGGTGTCGTCGCCCCGCAGCGCGAGCGTGTTGAAGCGGTCGACGGTGGCGCGCAGGGCCGGCCCCGGGACGCCGATCGCGGCGGCCAGCGCGTCCAGGGACCAGGCCTTGTGCGCGGCCCCCGAGCTGTACCAGTCGGCCGGGAAGGGCAGGGTCGGGGCCACGTCCTTGAACAGGTAGCGGTTGCGGTAGTTCTGGTCGGTGATCAGCCAGGCCGGGATCGCGCGGTCGGTCGGGTTCTGGTCGTACATGGTGTGGACGACGTCGCCGTAGGGGGCGGCCTCGTTGACGAAGCGGCGGCCGGCCGCGTTGACCAGGAGTCCGCCGGGGAGGGTGCGTTCGGCGAGGCAGAACCAGGGCTGGCCGGGGAGCGGGATCGCCGGGCCCCACCAGGCGTCGTCCATGAGGGCGAGGTCGGCGCCGAGCCGCTGTCCTGCCCGGATGCCGTCCCCGGTGTTCTCCTTCGCGCCGACGCTCCACTCGGTGCCGATCGGCTGGCGCTGGTACCGGGCCCGCATGGCCGCGTCGTGCTCGAAGCCGCCGGAGCCGACGACGACCCCGCGCCGGGCCCGGACCAGGCCGGGCGCGCCGTCGCGGGTGATCACCGCGCCGACGACGGCTCCGCCCTCGACGTGCAGGTCGGTGAGCGGGCTGGACAGCCAGACCGGCACTCCGGCGGCGCGCAGCCCGAGCCGCAGGCCGCCCGCCAGGGACTGGCCCATGGTGAGCGGCTTCTGCCCGAGGAGCGCGGCCTTCGTGCCGCGGGCCAGGCACTCGGCGGCGACGGCGGCGCCCCGCACGCTGACAGCGGTCAGGTTGAGCCACTTGTAGTCGGCGCTGAAGACCGCCATCCCGGCCGGCACCTGGAGGTACGAGGGGTTGAGGCGGGCCAGGTCCGCGCCGAGGAGGTTTCCGTCGAGCTGGTCGGGCTCGACGGAGCGGCCGCCCGGGAGGCCTCCGGGAAGCTCGGGGTAGTAGTCGCTGTAACCCTCCATCCAGCGGAAGCGCAGCGGGCTGTGGGCCATGACGGAGGCGAGCATCGCCGGGCCGTGCGCGAGGAAGGCGCGCTGCCGGTCGGCGGGGACCTCCGGGCCGACGACGGCGGCGAGGTAGGCAGCGGCCTTCGCGGGGGTGTCGGGGACGCCCGCCGCGAGGATCACCGGGTTGTTCGGGATCCAGATCCCGGCGCCGGACCGGGCGGCCGAGCCCCCGAAGGTCGCCGCCTTCTCGACCACCACACAGCTCAGCCCCTGCCGGGCCGCGGTCAGCGCGGCGGTCATCCCGGCCGCCCCGGACCCGACGACGACGACGTCGTACGTCCCGAGCAGGGGCAGGTCGGCGGCCCGGGCGCCCTGTTGCACCCCCGTGGCCACGGCCAGCCCGGCGCCGGCGGCGCCGGCCAGCAGATGTCTTCGGGAGGGGGATCCGGTCATGTCGACTCCAGCCCAGACGGAACGCGCGAGAACCGGGAATGTCGCGCGGGGGTCTTGGGAAGTCAAGGGCCACTGCGTCCCTCACGCCCACGCCATGGGCGCACTTCCTCGCTCACGGCGTGGGCTGATCACTGCGGGGTACGGGTCAGGCCTTGCCGCAGGACCAGGCGCCCCACAGGCCCCACTCACCGGAGCTGTACTCGCCCAGGCCCGCCTGGATGCACACGCCCGTGCCTTCGTCGTACTTCTTGTTCACCGACTTCGTGGTGCCGTTGCCACCCGGGTTCCAGATCGTGAAGTCGTAACCGCCGTCGGACTTGTACGGGGCCACGTCCACCTTGATGACCGCGGACATGTGGTCCTCGCACACGTCCTTGACGTGGAACCATTCGCCCTCGGCCTCGAAGGTGCCGACCGAGCTGGCGGAACAGGTTTCCTTCTTGCTCTGGCCCCAGGAGGTGGCGTTCGTGCCGGCCAGAGCAGGCGAGTTGGCCAGCGCGACCAGCGCCGCGGCCGCGACCACGATGCCGCCGGCACGGAACTTGTTCATGAGATACCCCCGAGGGAAGCGATCGGAACGGGTTTGTTCGACCCGCGTGGATCACGCTAGGGCGCGCTGTCCCTGAGGGACCACGGTGCACAGTGGCCATTTCCGTCCCTGAAGTGTGCACGGTGATCAGTCGCGGCGAGCGCGTGCACGATGTCGTGGAGGCCGGACCCGGTCGTCAGCAGGTCGCGGTTGAGGAGGCGTTCGGCGGTGCGCAGCCGGGCCCGTACCGTGTTGCGGCTCACGGACAGGACTTCGGCGGCCCGTTGGGCGTCGGTGTTGTGGCCGACCCAGGCACGCAAGGTGGCGTGGAGGTCTCGGTGGGCTGCCTCACCGAGGGGTTCAAGGAACCTCGTCGCCCAGTCGACGGCGGGCTCGCTGCTCAGGAGGTGCGCGAGGGACGGCGCGCCCGAGGCCGCCGCCTCGGCCCCTGCCTCCGGGGGGAGGCCGCTGAGGGCCAGGGCCAGTTCCAGTCCGGCGCGGACGCGGACGTCGCCGAGGTCGGCCCGCAGGGCCCGTTCGGCCCGGCCGCAGTGCGCGGCGACGGTGGTGCGGCTGATGCCCAGCAGACGGGCCACCGCGGAGCGGGGAAAGGCGACGGCGAGGCGGGTGACGTCCTGGGTGATCTTCGCTTCGCCGAGCAGCGGCTCGACATGGGCACGGGCCCAGGACAGGGCCGCCGGTCTGGGCAGCAGCGGCAGCAGCGACGGGCTGCCGTGGTAGACGGCCAGGCGTTCGGGGGAGTTGCGGCCGACGGCGAGAGCGTGCACCGCCTCCCCGTACGCCGCGGCCGTGGCGGCGATCGGGTGAGGTCTGCTGACGCCGAGCGCGTAACCGCGGTTCTCGCGCACCAGCCGTCGCAGCACGCCCGCCAGCCGGTCGTCCGGACCCGGGCCTCCGCTGCCCTCGCCGTCGCCCTCCCGCTCGGCGATCGGGCAGATCAAGTGGTCCAGGAAGGCCGGGCAGTGCACCATGAGGCCGGCTCCGTGATAGCCGGAGGCGTCCTGGAAGGCGCTGGCCAGCCGGTCCCGGTCGGCGGGCGGGCAGTGCAGCAGATGGACCCGGACGCGTTCGGCGTCCAGGAGCGGCGGGACGTCCCGGTGGGTCATGCGACGGGCCAGGGTGACGTCCCCGGTCATCAGGGCGGTCAGCACGGCGAAGCGCAGGGCGCGTGCCTTCTCCTCATGGCCGCGGGCGCTGTGGTCGGCCCTGCGCGCCTCGCCGAGCAGATGCAGCAGGCCGCCGGCCCGGGAGACGAGAGCAGCCGCCTCGCGGGATCGTCCGGCCGCGCCGACGGTGACGAGGACCGGGCGCGGGGCCTGCGGACCGCAGGCTTCGAGGTGTACCTCCAGGTCGCCGTGGTGGGCGGTGGCCGCGCCGAGCCGGCCGTCGGCGAGCCGCTCCAGCTGCTCCCTCAGCGCCTCGACGGCCGCATGGGGGAAGCCATCGGTGGCCGCCTCGATCCGGCCGCCGGAACCGATCCAGGCCACGGCGGTCGCCGTCCGCCGCCCGAGCCAGTCCAGCACATCGGCCGGGGACGCGCGGCGCTGGACCATTCGCAGCAGCTCGTCGAGCCCGTGCTCACGCCCCAACTCCCCCACTGCGCAACCACTTTCCGTCGCCGATGTCCCGTCAGGACGCAGGAAATCACACGTTCACCTCTCGTACAGCTCTTCGACCTCAGCCGTGAATGACGCAGGATCGCCTCCCGGCGGAGTCTCGACGACGCCGTACGTCCCGAGGAGCGGCTGGTCCTGTCAAGTCAAGGGTCTTGCACGGGAGTTCGCCGACTGCATCACCCGCTGACACGTCCTGCCGTGTACGGCTAGCGTGGCCGGGTGATCGATGACACCGTGCGACTGCGCCCCGTCCGCGAGGACGATCTGCCGATGCTGGAACAGTTCGCGCTCGACCCCGAGGCGGCCGGGACGTTCTCGTGGTTCGGCTGGACGGACCCCGGGCGCATGCGGCGGCGCTGGGCCGAGAACGGCATGCTGTCCGTCGACGGGGGCCAGTTGATGGTGGCGTCCGGCGCGGAGCCGCTCGGCTTCGTGGCCTGGCGCAGGATCGTCACCGTGCCCCACTCCTCCTACTGGAACATAGGCATCCAACTGCTGCCGCGGGCGCAGGGGCGCGGCGTCGGCACCCAGGCCCAGCGCCTCCTGGCCCGCTACCTGTTCGCGCACACGCCCGCCGCGCGGATCGAGGCGCACACCGATGTGGAGAACATCGCCGAGCAACGCGCCCTGGAGAAGGCCGGTTTCACCCGCGAGGGCGTGTTGCGCAGCGTCGTGTTCCGCGACGGGCGCTGGCGCGACAGCCTGTCCTACAGCGTGCTGCGGGACGACGCGCCCTGAGCGGGCGGCGGTCCCGCCTCGGCGGTCCGGTCGGTGCGGGCGATCCCGCCGGGGTCATCTCTCGTAGAGTCCCTCCACCTGTTCCGCGAAGTCCCGCAGGACCGCCTCCCGGCGGAGTTTCATCGACGGGGTGAGGTGGCCGGCCTGTTCGGTGAAGTCGGTCGGCAGGATGACGAAGCGGCGGATCGACTCGGGGCGCGAGACCAGCTTGTTGGCCTCGTCGACGGCCCGCTGGAGCACCGCGTTGAGCTCCGCGTCGTCGATGAGCAGCTCCGCCGGCACCGGGTGCTTGCCGTTCATGTGCCGCCAGTGGGTGAGGCCGTCGGGGTCGAGGGTGAGCAGCGCGGAGACGTAGGGGCGGCCGTCGCCGAGGACCATGGCCTGGGAGATCAGGGGGTGCGAGCGCAGCCAGTTCTCCAGCGGCGCGGGGGCGACGCTCTTGCCGCCGGCCGTGATGATCATCTCCTTCTTGCGGCCGGTGATGGTCAGATAGCCCTCGTCGTCGAGCTCGCCGAGGTCGCCGGTGGCGAGCCAGCCGTCGGGGGCGGCGGGGACCACTCCGCCGGCCGCCGGGTCCCAGTAGCCGCGCAGCACGTGGTCGCCGGCGATGAGGATCTCGCCGTCCGCGGCGATGCGGATCCTCGTGCCGGGAAGCGGCCAGCCGACTGTGCCCAGCCGGGGTTTCATCGGCGGGGTCACCGTGGACGCGCCCGTGGTCTCGGTCAGGCCGTAGCCCTCGTAGATCTCGATGCCCGCGCCGAGGTAGAAGGCGGAGAGGCGCCGGCCGAGGGGGGAGCCGCCGCAGATGGCGTGGCGGACCCTGCCGCCCATGGCGTTGCGGATGCGGCGGTAGACGAGCGGGTCGTAGAAGGCGCGGGCGGCGCGCAGGGTGGCCGCCGGGCCGGATCCCTCGCCGGTCTTCTGCGCCTCGACGGCCTCGCCGTAGCGGCGGGCCGTGCTCACGGCCCGGTCGAAGGAGGACAGCTTGCCGCCCGCCTCGGCCTTCGCGCGGGCGGTGTTGAAGATCTTCTCCAGCATGTACGGGATCGCCAGCAGACAGGTGGGTCTGAAGGCCGCCAGGTCCGGCAGGAGCTGGTCCGCCTTGAGGCTCGGGGCGTGACCGAGGCGGACGCGGGCGCGGATGCAGGCGATGGCGACCATCCGGCCGAAGACGTGCGACATGGGGAGGAAGAGGAGGACGGAGAGCTCGTCGTCGTTCTTGGCCTTGAAGACCGGGTAGAGGAGTTCGATCGCGTTGTCGACCTCGGCGAAGAAGTTGCCGTGGGTGAGCGCGCAGCCCTTGGGCCGGCCGGTGGTGCCGGAGGTGTAGATGAGGGTGGCGAGCGTGTCGGGGACGAGCATGCCGCGGCGGATCTCGACCTCGGCGTCCGGCACCCGCTCGCCCGCCTCGATCAGCCGGTCCACGTGCCCCTTCTCCATGACCCACATGTGCTGGAGGTCTGGCAGCCGGTCGCGTTCGGGGCCGAGGGCCGCCGCCTGGCCCGCGGTCTCGGTGACGAGGGCGACCGCGCCGGAGTCCTGGAGGATCCAGCGGGTCTGGAAGACGGAGGAGGTCGGGTAGACGGGCACGGTGACCAGGCCGGCCGCCCAGGCCGCGAAGTCGAGCAGGGTCCACTCGTAGGTGGTGCGCGACATGATGGCGATCCGGTCGCCGGGCGCCAGTCCCTCCGCGATCAGCCCGCGGGCCACGGCGTGGACCTGGGCGGCGAAGCGTTCCGCCGTGATGTCGGTCCAGTCCCCGTCCGGTCCCCGGCGGCTGAGGACCACCGACTCGGGGACGGCCGCCGCGTTGTCGTAGGGCAGGTCGGCGAGCGAGCCGTACGTCACCGGGCGGGCGAGGGCCGGCAGGGACGCCTCCCGCACGGCGCCGTCCAGTCGTCGCGTCTCGGGTTCCACGAGGGCGGGAGGAGCGTCAGGGTCGGCGTAGGCCGAGCCGGCGGCTGAGTACGGGGTGGACACGGGCGGCTCCCTGGGCGTGCAGCGAAGAAACTGCTTGCTGCATGACGTACGTGCTTCGCGCACCGACGCGTTCAACCGGGATGCCCCCTATGAAAGGGGTTACCGCCAGTTAGGTAGGGGATCGTACGGCGCTCACATGGGGGGCTTGTGCGTGTTCCGGGATGTTCCGGGGTCGGGGCTGTGCAGTCTCGGCGGTTATGTGAGGGATCTTCAGGTTTGTCGGGGCCTCAGCCGGGGCCGCCGTTCACTCGCACCCTGCCGTTCACTCACGCCCGCTCCAGGATCGCGGTGACCCCCTGGCCGCCCGCCGCGCAGACGGAGATCAGGCCGCGCGAGGGTCCGTGCTGCTCGGCGAGCAGCTTGGCGAGGGTCGCGACGATGCGGGCGCCGGTCGCCGCGAAGGGATGGCCGGTGGCGAGCGAGGAGCCGGCGACGTTCAGCCGGTCCCGGTCGACCGGGGCGAGGCCCTGCTTCTCCCAGGCCGCGAGCGTCGCCAGCACCTGGGAGGCGAAGGCCTCGTGGACCTCGACCAGGTCGAAGTCCTCCATGCCGAGGCCGGCCCGTTGCAGCATGCGCGGGACGGCGTACGCGGGGGCCATCAGCAGACCGTCGCCGGTCCCGGAGCCGCCGTCCGCCGCGTCGCCGCGCACGAAGTCCACGGCCGCCGTCTCATAGGCCGTCAGGTAGGCGAGCGGTTCCAGGCCGCGGGCCTCGGCCCACTCCTCGGAGGCGAGGAGGACGACCGCGGCGCCGTCCGTCAGCGGCGTCGAGTTGCCCGCCGTCATGGTCGGTTCGGGGCCGTCGACGCCGAACACCGGCTTCAGCCGGGCCAGTTTCTCGACGGTGGAGTCCGGCCGCAGGTTCTGGTCGCGGGCCAGGTCGCGGAACGGGACGACGAGGTCGTCGAAGAAGCCGCGCTCGTAGGCGGCCGCGAGGCGCTGGTGACTGGCGGCCGCCAGCACGTCCTGGGCCTCGCGCTCGACGCCCCAGACGCGGGCGGTGACGGCGGCGTGCTCGCCCATGGACAGACCGGTGCGCGGTTCGGCGTTGCGCGGGATCTCGGGGATCAGGTGGGAGGG
This sequence comes from Streptomyces sp. NPDC001027, assembly GCF_040299045.1. Taxonomy (NCBI): domain Bacteria; kingdom Bacillati; phylum Actinomycetota; class Actinomycetes; order Kitasatosporales; family Streptomycetaceae; genus Streptomyces; species Streptomyces sp. NPDC001027. The sequence continues at coordinate 4,685 of NZ_JBEPBI010000162.1, read as the reverse complement.
GCGGATCTGCGCGAGCGCCTTGAGGCGGTCTCCGGCGGTCTTCGCCCGGCGGGCCTCCAGGAGGATGCGCCGCAGCCGGTCGTTGACGCCCAGCGGCGCGTCGCTCGCGGTGTCCGCGCCGCCCGCGACGGCCGAGTCGGTCTGGCCGAGGGCGATCTTGTTGGCGGCGGCGATCACGGCCTGCAGGCCGGTGCCGCAGGCCTGCTGGATGTCGTAGGCGGGGGTGCGGGGGTCGAGCTTCGAGCCGAGGACGGTCTCGCGGGCCAGGTTGAAGTCACGGCTGTGCTTGAGGACGGCCCCGGCGACCACCTCGCCCACCACGCCGGGGACGTCGAGGGCGTAGCGGCCCACCAGCCCGTTCACCGCCGCCGTCAGCATCTCCTGGTTGGAGGCGGTGGCGTAGGGGCCGTCGGAGCGGGCGAAGGGGATGCGCGAGCCGCCGACGATAGCGACCCGGCGGGCGCGCGGGGGCTCGGAAGGGCTCATGAGCGAGGGCTCCACCAGCTTCAGCCGTGACGGCTCCGAGGGACTCATCTCGACCTGCTCCTCACCCTTGACCTAGACTTACCCCGGGTAACCTTACTCCAGAGTAAGCATGTGCGCCGAGCCTGTGGGAGAGAACGTGGCCGACCGCTATCTGAGCTTCACCGCCACCGCACCGGGCCGTTTCCTCACCCGGAGACTCGGTCTGCCGCAACCGGCGGCGCTGCTGCGCTGGTCGGCCGAACGCCCCTCCCTCACCGGCTCCTTGATCCACCTTACGGCCGGGAGGTCCACGCTGGGCCCCGCACCGGTGCCGGACCGCACAGGTCTGCCGCTCCACGGCCCCGAGGACGTAGGCGCGGCCGGCGTCCCCGACCCCTGCGCCGTCGTCCTCGACGCGACCGGCGTCCGGGACGTCGACACGCTCGCCGAGGTGCACGCGGCCCTGCACCCGGTGGTGCGGTCGGTCACGGCCAGCGGCCGGATCGTGGTCCTCGGCGCACCCCTCGACCCCGACGACCACGGACAGGCGGCCGTGCAGCAGGCGCTGGAAGGGTTCGTGCGCTCCCTCGGCAAGGAGATCGGACGCGGCAGGACCGTCAACCTGGTCCGGCTGACCGACGCGCGGGCCGCCGAGTCCACCCTGAGCTTCCTCCTCTCCCCCAGGTCGGCCTACGTCAGCGGGCAGGTGATCGGCGTGGGAACCGCCGGCTCGGCCGGCTCCGAGGGCCCCGACGACTGGGCGCTCCCCCTCGCCGGCCGCACCGCGCTCGTCACCGGCGGCGCCCGCGGCATCGGCGCGGCCGTCGCCGAGCGGCTGGCCCAGGACGGCGCCCGGGTCGTCGTCCTCGACGTGCCGCAGGCCGAGGACGACGCCCGTCGGCTCGCCGAACGGCTCGGCGGCGCAGCCCTCGCGCTCGACGTCACGGCGCCCGACGCGGGCGAGCGGATCGCCGCCGAACTGCCCGGCGGACTGGACGTGCTGATCCACAACGCCGGCATCACCCGGGACCGGCGGCTGGTCAACATGCCCGCAGAACGCTGGAGTTCGGTGCTCGACGTCAACCTGGCGAGCGTGCTGCGCACCACGGACGCGCTGCTCGCCAAGGGGGTGCTGCGGCCGGGCGGGCGGATCGTCGCCACCGCCTCCATCGCCGGACTCGCGGGCAACGCGGGCCAGACGAACTACGGCGCGAGCAAGGCGGGGATCGCGGGACTCGTGCGCACCCTCGCGCCCCACGCGCTCGCGGAGCACGGGGTCACGGTGAACGCGGTCGCGCCCGGCTTCATCGAGACGAAGATGACCGCCGCGGTGCCGCTCTTCATCCGCGAGGCGGGCCGGCGCATGAACTCGCTGGCGCAGGGCGGGCTGCCCGTCGACGTCGCCGAGACGACGGCGTGGCTCGCGCACCCAGCCTCCGGCGCGGTCAACGGACAGGTCGTGCGGGTGTGCGGCCAGAGCCTGCTGGGGGCGTAGTGCGCACGCCGACCACGTCGAGGACCCTGACCGCGCTGCCGTCCCTCGGCCCGCTGCTAGCCCGCGGGGCGCTGCGCTCCCCCTTCAAGCGCCCCGGGCCGGGCGTCTCCTTCGCCGGCGCCGGCGACCGCCTCGTGCTGCCCGACCTGCGCGTGGACCCGACCCGGCTCGCCGCCTACGAGCGCGTCTGCGGCTTCCCGACCGGCGAGGACTCGCTGCCGCTCACCTACCCGCACGTCCTCGGCTTCCCGCTGGCCATGAGCCTCATGAGCGGCCGGGGCTTCCCGCTCCCGCTGCTCGGCCTGGTCCACACGTCGATCGAGATCACCCGCCGCACCGCGCTCGCGTCCGCCGGGACCTACGAACTCTCGGTGCACGTCGAGGAGCTGGCCCCGCACCGGCGCGGGACGGAGGCCGTCGTGGTCACCGGACTGCGGCAGGACGGCGAGACGGTGTGGGAGTCGACGAGCAGATATCTCGCCCGGCACCCCACCGGGGCCGCGCCCGCCGCCGGGGAGCCGGAGCCCGGCCCGCTGCCGGTGCTCGACGAGTGGCGGCTCGCCGCCGACGTCGGCCGGCGCTACGGCGCGGCCTCCGGCGACCGCAACCCCATCCACCTCCACCCGCTCACCGCGCGGCTCTTCGGCTTCCCTCGGGCCATCGCGCACGGCATGTGGACCGTCGCCCGCTGCCTCGCCGCCCACGGCGTCCCGCAGCGGGTCCGGGTCCGGGCCGACTTCCGGGCTCCGGTCCTGCTCCCCGGCACGGTCTCGTTCGCGTCGGACGGGGCGCGGTTCGCCCTGTGCGGTACGGGGGACCCGGCGCGGACCCATGTGACGGGACGCGTGGATCCGCTGCCCGACCCGCGCCCGCGCACGGGGCCCGCGCCCGCGCCGTGAGCGGCGGTTCGGTCGTCCGGCCGGTCAGGCGGGCGGCGGGGACCAGGGGCGGCCGTCCATGAGGTTGCCGAGGCCCGCCCAGGCGAAGTTCATCAGGGTGGCCGCCGCCTGGTGGGAGGAGACGGCGTCGTCGGTGTTGGCCCAGGCGGCGAGCGACTCGGCGGCCCCGACCAGGGCCTCGGCGAGCCCGGCGACCTCGCGTTCGGGCAGGTCGGGGTCGACGGGAGTCCCCCCGCCCGAGCAGAGCCGGGGGTGGGGGCGGGCCTCCCGGGCCGCTATCGCGATCAGCTGCGTCACGAACGCGACGATCTCCTCGCGCATCGCCGCGACCTCGCCGGCGAAGGGCTCGCCGTGCGTGCGGGCCTGGAGATGCAGGACAGACCAGGCGTGCGGATGCCGCCCGGTGTGCGCGAAGAACGCCCGCAGTCCGTCCCAGAGCTGGCGGTCGGCGGGCAGATCCGTGCGGACGCCGCCCCGCACCGCCTCGACGAGCGAGGCGGCCTCACGCCGGATGCAGGCGGTGAAGAGGTCTTCCTTGGAGTTCAGGTACAGATACACCAACGGCTTGGACACGCCCGCGAGTTCCGCGATCTCGTCCATCGACGCGGCCATGTAGCCGCGGCGCCCGAAGGTCTCCACGGCGGCGTCCAGCATCTGCTGCTCACGGACCGCACGCGGCATCCGCTTGGTCTTCACGGCACCCATGGAGCAAGACTAGTTGGGCCCCGCGGTCGGCAGCTCCGTTCAGGACGCCTGCTCCTGCGTCCGGCCCTGGGCGTGGGCGGAGTCGACCGCCTCGTCCTCCTGGGTCCGGTTGGCCTCGAGGTTGGCCTTCATGCGGTCCACCCGCTCGACGACCGTCACCGAGGCGCGGTCGCGCTCCTTGCGCAGCACGACGAAGCTGATCGGCGCGGAGATCACCAGGGCCAGCAGGACGATCCACATGCCGTTGGAGTCACCGAGGCCGCGCGGGACGACGCCCGAGTAGACGAGTCCCCAGACGGCCGCGAGGCAGCCGGCGAAGACACCGAGGCGCATCAGCGTGTAGCGGAGCATCTCAAACCACTCTTCCGATTCCCGTGGAGGCCTCCGTCCAGTGAAGCACGCCGGGCCGGCGTCCCCGCAGCGGGGTGGACGGCCCGCTGCGTCACATGAGCGGCAGCAGCATGGTGATGTCGTCGCGGTAGTCGCCCGGCGCGACGCGGATCGCGCCGGGCACCCGGCCGACCTCCTTGTAGCCGCAGGAGCCGTAGAAGTGCTCCAGGCCGAGTCCGCCGCGGCAGCCGAGCCGGATCGCCTCGATGCCGTCGAAGCCGCGGGCCGCGTCGGCGGCGGCGGCCAGCAGGTCGCGACCGTAGCCCTTGCCCTGGTGACGGGGGTGGACCATCACCGTGTACAGCATCACCCAGTGGGTCTGGAGGCGATGGCTGTTGAAGGCGAAGAACGCGGTCGCCGCCACCTGGCCCGACGCGTCCTGGCCGACGAGCAGCCGGTTGCGGCCCTCGGCCATGGCTGCGAGGTGCCGGACCAGATCCGGCCGGATCTCGTCGCGCGACACGGGCGCGACGAAGCCGACGGCCCCGCCCGCGTTGGAGACGTCCGTCCACAGGTCGAGCACGCCGTCGCGCAGGGCCGGGGTGACCGCGGGGTCGAGAGTGAAAGTAAGGGACACGCCTGGATCGTAACCCTTACGACAGGAGTCGCGCCGTCGCCTTCGGGCCCACGCCCGACGTCACACGCGCATGGGCTGCGGCGACTCGCGCAGGGCCGGGTCGGGGCCGTCGTACTCGCGGATGATCTCGTAGCGGGTGTTGCGCTCCACGGGG
>NZ_JBEPBI010000161.1:0-17742 GCF_040299045.1 Streptomyces sp. NPDC001027 | reverse complement strand
GGTCCTCACGGCGGCGCTGGGCGGACTGCTGCTCGTGGGCTTCGCGCCGTTCGGCGTCGACGGGATGAGCGAGGAGGAGCTCCAGGACCGGGGAATCGCCGTCTGATGCCTCCCCTCAGGCTGCGCCGCCTGCTGCCGCTGCTCGTGCTCGTCGCGCTGATGGCGATGCTGATGCTGCGCGGCTATGTGCACAGCGAGATCCTCGCCGACCACCGCATCCGCCCCGACGCCGCCGCAGGCACGGTGCCCGAGAAGATCCTCGACGGCGGTCCGGTCGTCGACACCCGCGGCGGACAGGAGACCAGCCTGCAGGTGCCGGACCACCGGATCGTGCTGACCTTCGACGACGGGCCCGACCCCGCCTGGACCCCCAGGGTCCTCGACGTCCTGAAGAAGCACCGCGTGCACGCCGTCTTCTTCATCACCGGCACCATGGCCTCCCGGTACCCCGACCTGGTCCGGCGGATGGTGGACGAGGGCCACGAGATCGGCCTGCACACCTTCAACCACCCCGACCTCTCCTACCAGTCGACGAAGCGCATCGACTGGGAGCTCACCCAGAACCAGCTGGCCCTGGCGGGCGCCGCCGGCATCCGGACGTCGCTCTTCCGGCCGCCGTACTCCTCGAGCGTGGACGCTCTCGACGACGCCTCCTGGCCGGTCACCCGCTATGTCGGAACGCGCGGCTACCTCACCGTCTTCACGACCGCCGACAGCGAGGACTGGCAGCGGCCGGGCGTGCGGCAGATCATCCGCAACGCCACGCCCAAGGGCGGCAAGGGCGCCATCGTGCTCATGCACGACTCCGGCGGCGACCGCCTGCAGACCGTCCAGGCCCTCGACGTCTACCTCCCCGAACTCATGCGGAAGGGCTACGAGTTCGAGAACCTCACCGAAGCCCTCCAGGCGCCCAGCGCGCACACCCCGGTCACCGGGACCGACCTGTGGAAGGGCAAGGCCTGGGTCTTCCTGGTCGGAGCCTCCGACGACATCACCGCCGTCCTGGTCGTCGGTCTCGCCGTCATCGGCGTCCTCGTCTTCGCCCGCTTCGGCCTGATGCTGCTGCTCTCGGCGATCCACACCCGCCGCACCCGCCGCCGGGGCTTCACCTGGGGTCCCGACGCGCCCGTCACCGAACCGGCCTCGGTGCTCGTCCCGGCCTACAACGAGGCCAAGTGCATCGAGAACACGGTGCGTTCGCTGATGAAGAGCGAGCACCCGATCGAGATCCTGGTGGTCGACGACGGCTCCAGCGACGGCACCGCCCGCATCGTCGAGGACCTGCGCCTGCCCGGCGTCCGCGTCGTGCGCCAGCTCAACGCGGGCAAACCGGCCGCCCTCAACCGGGGCATCGCCAACGCCCGGCACGACCTCATCGTCATGATGGACGGCGACACGGTCTTCGAGCCGTCCACGGTCCGTGAGCTCGTCCAGCCGTTCGCCGACCCGAAGGTCGGCGCGGTCGCCGGCAACGCCAAGGTCGGCAACAAGGACACCCTCATCGGCGCCTGGCAGCACATCGAGTACGTGATGGGCTTCAACCTCGACCGCCGCATGTACGACGTCCTGCGCTGCATGCCCACCATCCCCGGAGCCGTCGGGGCGTTCCGCCGCAGCGCGCTCGACCGCGTCGGCGGCATGAGCGACGACACCCTCGCCGAGGACACCGACATCACCATGGCCATCCACCGGGACGGCTGGCACGTCGTGTACGCGGAGAAGGCGCGCGCCTGGACCGAGGCCCCGGAGTCCGTCCAGCAGCTGTGGTCGCAGCGCTACCGCTGGTGCTACGGCACGATGCAGGCGATCTGGAAGCACCGCCGCGCGCTCGTCGAGCGCGGACCCTCGGGCCGGTTCGGGCGGGTGGGCCTCCCGCTCGTGTCCCTCTTCATGGTCGTCGCCCCGCTCCTCGCGCCCCTCATCGACCTGTTCCTCGTCTACGGCCTGCTCTTCGGTCCGACCGGCCAGACGATCGCGGCCTGGTTCGCCGTGCTCGCCGTCCAGGCGGGCTGCGCGGCCTACGCGTTCGTCCTCGACCGCGAGCGGCTCACCCCGCTGATCTCCCTCCCGCTCCAGCAGCTGCTGTACCGCCAGCTGATGTACATCGTGCTCCTCCAGTCCTGGATCACCGCGCTCACCGGCGGCCGGCTGCGCTGGCAGAAGCTGCGCCGCAAGGGACAGGTGGCCGCCCCGCCGGGCGCGGCGACGCCGGCCCCGAGCCTGGACGGAGGTGCGGTCGGATGAGCACCGAGCCGAGGACGGAGTCGAGCGGCCGGGCGGCGGAGGGTCGGGCGGCGCACGGCCGTTCGGTGGACAGCACCGCGCGGTTGCCCCGACTGACCGAGTCGACCGAACCGAGCGAGTCGACCGAACCCACCGGGCTGTCCGAGTCGACCGGGCTGTCCGGGCAGTCGGGTGCGACCGCGGGTCCGGAGACGAGGAAGAAGAGCGGCGGACGCGACCGCTACTTCGACCTCCTCCGGGCGATCGCCCTGTTCCGCGTCGTCCTGTACCACCTGATGGGCTGGGCCTGGCTCCCCGTCGTGTTCCCCTCGATGGGCGTGATGTTCGCGCTCGCCGGCAATCTGATGGCCCGCTCGCTCGCCCGGCGCCCCGCGCTGGAGGTCGTACGCGGACGCATGCGCCGGCTGCTGCCGCCGCTGTGGCTGCTGGGCGCCGTCGGAGTGACGGGCATGCTGGCCGCGGGGTGGGGCCCGGACGAGGAGGGGCGCCCCGGCTGGTGGTGGCTGCATCTCGCGTACTGGATCCTCCCGCTGAGCGACCCGCCGTACGGCGATTCCCTGCCGGGCGTGCAGGGCCTGATCGGCGACGACTGGGCCACCGACATGGGTGTGCCCCTGTGGTACCTCCGCGCCTACCTCTGGTTCGTCCTGCTCTCCCCGCTGCTGCTGCGCGCCCTGCGCCGGCTGCCCTGGCCGACGGTTCTCGCGCCGCTCGCGCTCTCCGCCGCGCTGGAGTTCGGCGCCCTCTCGCTGCCCGGCTGGCGGCTGCAGGCCGGCCTCACCGACCTCGGCACGTTCGGCGCGTGCTGGCTGCTGGGCATGGCGCACCAGGAGGGCCTGCTGCGCCGCCTGCCCCGCTATGTGGTGCCGTCCCTGGCCCCGGCGGTGGCGGCGACCGGTCTCTGGTACGCCCTGGGCCACCACCTCACGGAGGGCCACGACCTCGACGACATGCCGTTCGCGCAGTCCCTGTGGTCCTTCGCCGCGGTGCTGCTGCTCCTGCACCTCAGCCCGTCCTGGACGGAGTGGCCGGCCCGGCTGCGCCGCTGGGACCGGGTGATCACGCTGCTCAACTCCCGTGCGGTGACGATCTATCTCTGGCACAACGTGTGCATCGGCGTCGTCGAGGCCCTGTGGGACCGGCTGTGGGCCGTCCCGTGGCTGGAGGCCGACGCCCACTGGGTCCTGGTGAGCCCATGGCCCCAACTGCCGTTCGTCTGGCTCCTCACGGCGGTCTGCGTCGTCTGCTTCGGCTGGGTCGAGGACCTGGCGGCCCGCCGCAGGCCCCGACTGTGGCCGGACGGACGCGTCGGCGCGCACCGCGCGTGACCGGAGGCGTCTGCCGCCCCTGCCCGGTCGCCGGGCGGGGGTGAGGGGCAGGTCAAGCGGGTCGGCTGGCGATCACCGGGGCCGCGGGCGTGTGGAAGACTGCCCGCGTTGCGCGAGTGAACAGCCGTTCGGCTGGTGGGGGAGTGAGTGCCGGTGAGCAAGCGGCAGATGAGAAGCATGCTGAAGTCGATGGCGGGAGGCGGGCCCGTCGAGGTCACCAGCCCGCTGGCCTCGGTGAAGAAGCTGGCCCGGCTCGCCTTCGTGGCCCAGCAGTTCGGATACGAGTACGCGGACGCCGGGCACGGCGGCTCCCAGGGCAACGCGCTGAAGCTGCTGATCGTCCCCGATCCCAGCCCGCAGGCACGCGCGCGTGCCGCGCAGAACTGGGCGCAGTACCCGAACGCGCACGACGGCTTCTCCCTGCCGCCGCTGGTCCCGGACGCCTTCGAACTCCTCAGGACCCGCATCACCTTCGACCTCACCGGCAGGCAGGCCGACAAGCGGATGGGGTACGGCGCGCTGGGCGCCACCGCGGGCTGCGCGGTCCTCGGGATACGGCTCGGGGCCACGGGCGCCGACTTCGGCGTCGCCGCCGCCGTCTGGGTCGTCCTGATGGCCGTCTGCGGCGCCGGGTTCGCCGTCAACCGGCGTCGCAACGCCGCATCCGGCGCCCGGCTGAAGGCCGCCGGCTTCACCCCGGTGACCGACGCGACGGGCCGCCTGCGATACCTGCCCCCGGGAACGGGGGCGGGAGCGGCGGCCGGTCCCGGCGCGAACCCGTACGGCGGCGCACTCCCGCCCCAGGCGCCCGTCCACGCCCCGGCCCACGCGCCCGCCCAAGCCCCGGCCCAGACGTCGGCGGCGCCCCCGGCCCAGCCCCCGTACGGTCCGTACGGCGCCGCCCCGGCGGCCGCCCCCGGCTACGGCTACCCGCAACAGCCGTACCAGCCGACGCCGTACCAGCCGACGGCCTACCAGGAGCCGCAGCCGTACCAGAACCCCCACCAGCAGCCGGACCCGTACGCCCAGCCGGGCCCCTACGTCCAGCCGGGCCCGTACGACCAGCCCCAGCCCCAGCCCCAGTCCGGCCCTTCCGGGCAGCACCCGCCCCACTCCCAGCACCAGCCCGCTCCTGAGCCGTACCCTGACCCCCAGTCGTACCCTCAGCCCCAGCAGTACCCGTACTCCTCCCAGGCCCCCCAGGCCCCCCATGTCCCGCCCTACCCGCAGTCCCAGCCGCCCGCCCCCTACAGTCGGCCGTCCCAGGACTGAGCTCGTTTCGCGACCTCTCACCGGTCGTCCGGGCAAGGTGAGAGCAACGTTCCTTTCCGGTCACCCACAGCCACAGCCCGGAAACGCGCCCTCCCTACCTTCGGGACTCATCACCGCTCATCCCCCGGACCACCCGAGCCCGGAGCACGTGGAGGCGTCATGACAGCCCCGAGTACAGCCCCCGCACCGCCGTCCCCCGCCAAGAAGGGGAGCCGCTGGATCGAGGAGTGGGACCCCGAGAACGAGGCCTTCTGGAACGAGAAGGGCGAGAAGATCGCCCGCCGCAATCTCGTCTTCTCCGTCCTCTCCGAGCACATCGGGTTCTCGATCTGGACCATGTGGTCCGTGCTGGTGCTCTTCATGGGCCCGGAGTACGGCCTCACCCCCGCCGACAAGTTCCTGCTGACGTCGATGGTGACGCTGGTCGGAGCGGTGGTGCGGGTGCCGTACACCTTCGCCGTCGCGATCTTCGGCGGCCGGAACTGGACGATCGTCTCCGCCGGCCTGCTGCTCGTCCCCACCGTCGCCGCCTTCACGGTGATGGAGCCGGGGACCTCCTTCAACACCTTCCTGCTGGTCGGCCTGATCGCGGGCATCGGCGGCGGCAACTTCGCCTCCTCCATGACCAACATCAACGCCTTCTTCCCGCTGCGGAAGAAGGGCTGGGCGCTCGGGCTCAACGCGGGCGGCGGCAACATCGGCGTGCCGGTCCTCCAGCTGATCGGTCTCGCCGTCATCGGCGCGAGCGGCGGCCCGCGCGTGCTGCTCGGGATCTACATCCCGCTGATCGTGATCGCCGCGACGCTGGCCGCCCTGTTCATGGACAACCTGGCGTCCGTGAAGAACGACACCGGCGCCGCGATCGACTCCGCGAAGGACGCCCACACCTGGATCATGTCCTTCCTGTACGTCGGCACGTTCGGGTCGTTCATCGGCTACAGCTTCGCCTTCGGGCAGGTCCTGACGAACCAGTTCGGCCGGACGCCCCTCCAGGCGGCCTACCTCACCTTCATCGGCCCGCTGCTCGGCTCGCTGATCCGCCCGGTCGGCGGCTGGCTGGCCGACAAGTACGGCGGCGCGAGGATCACGCTCTACAACTACGTCGGCATGGCCGCCGCGACCGGCGTCCTGGTCTTCGCCAGCATGCAGAAGTCGCTCGGACTCTTCGTCACCGCCTTCGTGGTGCTGTTCGTGCTCAGCGGCCTCGGCAACGGGTCGACGTACAAGATGATCCCCGGCATCTTCCAGGCCAAGGCCGTCGCGAAGGGCCTGCAGGGCGAGGCCGCGGCCGCCTACGGCCGGCGGCTGTCCGGCGCCTCCATGGGGCTCATCGGCGCGGTCGGCGCGCTCGGCGGCGTCGGCATCAACCTGGCCTTCCGGCAGTCGTTCCTCTCCTACGGCTCCGGGACCGGCGCCTTCGTGGCCTTCCTCGCCTTCTACGCCGCCTGCTTCGCGGTCACCTGGGCCGTATACCTTCGCCGTCCGGCCGGCCGGGTCACCGCCACCGGCTCGGCATCCGAGGCGAAGCCGCAGCTCAGCTATGCCGAGGTGTGACGTAACACGGGCGACATGAAGCCGAACCGAGCCTGTCACGCACCGTTGACAGGCTCGTCGGCATGTAGGTCAGACGCGACGTGACTGCGGGACGAGAGCTATGCACCAGGAACAGCAACAACCGGCCACCGCCCATCCGGGCGCCGTCGAACACGGGCCTCTCGCGGGCTTCACCGTGGGCGTGACGGCCGCGCGCCGGGCCGAGGAGCTCGGCGCGCTGCTCCAGCGGCGCGGGGCGGCGGTGCTGCACGCGCCCGCCCTGCGGATCGTGCCGCTCGCCGACGACGGCGAGCTGCTCGCCGCGACCAAGGAGCTCATCGACCAGGCGCCCGACGTCGTGGTCGCCACCACCGCCATCGGCTTCCGCGGCTGGGTCGAGGCCGCCGACGGCTGGGGACTCGGCGAGCAGCTGCTCGCCCGGCTGGGCGGGGTGGAGCTGCTCGCCCGCGGTCCGAAGGTGAAGGGCGCCGTCCGGGCCGCCGGTCTGACGGAGGCGTGGTCGCCGTCCAGCGAGTCCATGGCCGAGGTCCTCGACCGGCTCCTTGAGGAGGGCGTCGAGGGGCGCCGGGTCGCCGTCCAGCTGCACGGCGAACCGCTGCCCGGGTTCGTGGAGTCGCTGCGCGCGGCGGGCGCCGAGGTGGTGGGGGTGCCCGTCTACCGGTGGATGCCGCCGGAGGACATCTCGCCGCTCGACCGGCTCATCGACGCCGCCGTCACGCGCGGGCTGGACGCGATCACCTTCACCAGCGCGCCCGCGGCCGTCTCGCTGTTCTCTCGGGCGGAGGAGCGCGGGCTGCTGTCCGACCTGCTCACCGCCCTGCACCACGACGTGCTGCCGGCCTGTGTCGGCCCCGTCACCGCGCTTCCGCTGCAGGCGCGCGGCGTGGACACCGTCCAGCCGGAGCGGTTCCGGCTCGGGCCGCTCGTGCAGCTGCTCTGCCAGGAGCTGCCGACCCGGGCCCGGGCGCTGCCGCTCGCCGGTCACCGGGTGGAGATCCGGGGCCACGCGGTGCTGGTGGACGGGGCGCTGCGGCCGGTGCCGCCGGCCGGGATGTCGCTGCTGCGGGCGCTCTCGCGGCGGCCGGGGTGGGTGGTGCCGCGGTCCGATCTGCTGCGGGCGCTGCCCGGGGCCGGACGGGACGAGCACGCCGTCGAGACGGCGATGGCCCGGCTGCGGACGGCTCTCGGCGCGCCCAAGCTGATCCAGACGGTGGTGAAGCGCGGGTATCGGCTGGCGCTCGATCCGGCCGCGGACGCCAAGTACGCGGACGTCTGAGCGGTTTGCCCGCCCCGGGGCCGCAACCGCCCCGGGGAGCCGCCCCGGACGGGCTGGTTATCGGCCTTCCGCGCTGGCACTGTGAGGGGAAGGGTTCTTCCGGGAGCACGCCCAAGGCGGTGGCGCATGGCACTGGGGACGGTCACGGACTTCCACGAGCTGCGGTTCGACGCCGGGCGGTGTTGTCTCGACCTGCTGGCGACCAGTCATCCCCAGGAACATCTCGACGGCGTCGCGCCGTTGTGCGCGTGGATCCGCGGCTGCGGACTCGTCCCGCCGGGCACCCCGCTGAGCCACGCCGACCCGTCGTGGCCGCCGGCCTTCCGGGAACTGCGCCGCAATATAGGACAGTTGGTGCACGGGTGGCTCGATCACACCGTCGCCGCCCTTCACGACCCCGCGCTCGCCCGGGTCAACGCCGCCGCCCGGGTCGCGCCGCCCGTCCCGCGCGCGGTGCCCGGCGAGGACGGCGCGCTGGTGCGCGAGTTGGAGCGACCGCCCGGCTGCGCCGCGCTGCTCGCTGCGGTCGCCCTGGACGCGGTGGAGCTGCTCACCGATCCGGTCGCCCTGGCCGCGCTGCGGCAGTGCGCGGGGGACAACTGCCCCATCGTGTACGTCGACACCTCCCGGGGGCGCCGCCGGCGCTGGTGCTCGAGCGAGGTCTGCGGAAACCGGGAACGGGTCGCGCGGCATCGTCGGCGCGCCGCGCTCGCGCGCGCCTGAGGGTCCGTCGGGCGCCCGTCGGGCAGCCCTGCGGGCGCCCGTGGGAGGCGGCGCCGGGCGCACTCCGGGTGACCGTCCGCCAACTGCCCTGTCGGGTATGCGGCTTTCGTGGACCCGCGGCCTGGCGGTCTTCGAAGTGATTTCGATTACACACCGTTTACTCGCCGCGGTCGGCGGGCAGTCGGCGCGATCTTGTCGGTGTGGCGGATTTGTAAAGAAAAGAAGGTGGGAATGTGCCGCCATGTCCCCCTCGTCATGACACCCCGGAGAAAACTGTCCCCACGGTTTGAACGCTCAACACCCCCCCTGCGTACCCGTCGTCGAGCGACCGAAGGGGGGATCCCCCGGACACCGGAGGTGGGCGTGCGCAAGGATGCGGCCGTGGCCAATGAACGTGGATCGAGGGCCCGACATCGCATGTCCCAGCCCTCGGAACCTGACGAGGAGCTGATGCGTGCTCTGTATCGGGAGCATGCCGGACCCCTGCTTGCGTATGTCCTGCGCCTGGTTGCCGGAGATCGGCAGCGTGCCGAGGACGTCGTGCAGGAGACGCTCATCCGTGCCTGGAAGAACGCCGGTCAGCTCAATCGGGCGACCGGATCGGTACGCCCCTGGCTGGTGACGGTCGCTCGCCGCATCGTCATCGACGGCCACCGCAGCCGGCAGGCCCGGCCGCAGGAGGTCGACCCGTCGCCGCTGGAGGTCATTCCTGCGGAGGACGAGATCGACAAGGCGCTGTGGCTGATGACGCTGTCCGACGCGCTCGACGACCTGACCCCGGCCCACCGGGAGGTGCTCGTCGAGACGTACTTCAAGGGGCGTACCGTCAACGAGGCGGCCGAGACGCTCGGCATACCCAGCGGCACCGTGCGCTCCAGGGTGTTCTACGCCCTGCGGTCGATGAAGCTGGCTCTGGAGGAGCGGGGGGTGACGGCGTGATGAGCATTTACGGGGGGTTCGGAGCAGGTGGGCCGGGTATGTCTGGCCCCATGCAGGGATCTGTGGGATCTCCGAGCCCGAGCGAACACGAGACCGTCGGCGCCTACGCCCTCGGCATCCTCGACGACGCCGAGGCGACCGCCTTCGAAGCCCATCTCGCGGGCTGCGAATGGTGCGCCCAGCAGCTCGACGAGCTGGCCGGGATGGAACCGATGCTGGCCGCGCTCGCGGACCTGCCCGGCTCCGGCACCCCGGCGATCGGCGACTCCCTGTCCGCCCGCCCCAGCCCGCGTCTCGCCGAGCGGCTGGTCGACGAGATCTCCGAGCGTCGCGCGCTCAAGCGCCGCCGCTCCTTCTTCCTGGTGGCGGCCGCGGCCGCGCTGATCATCGGCGGCCCCCTCACGGTGCTGGCCGCGACCGGCGGCGACGGCGGGAGCAAGGGCGTCCAGGCGGGCTCCACCAAGTCCGCGAACTCCGCCAAGGACGCCTTCGACACGCTCGCCCAGCGGGTCTCCGCGACCGACTCCGCCACCAAGGTCTCCGCGACCGTCGCCATGGGCGAGAAGGCGTGGGGCACGGAGATCGGCGTAGAGCTGAAGAACGTCAAGGGCCCGGAGAAGTGCTCGCTGATCGCCGTCGGCAAGAACGGCGAGCGCGAGACGGTGTCCTCCTGGTCGGTCCCGGAGTGGGGCTACGGCCTCCCCGGAGCCAAGACCGAACAGGCCAAGAACCCGCTCTACGTGTCCGGCGGCGCAGCCTTCAAGACCAACGAGATCGACCACTTCGAGGTCATGACCTTCGACGGCAAGAAGCTCGTCCAGGTCGACGCGTAGTCGCGCATGGCTTCACGGGCCCCCTTCGCGTACGGTTGACGGCTGCCCAGCACGTCAGAAGGGGGCCCGGTGGCCGCTCAGGCACAGCAGGAGACCGTGGTCGGATCGGTCGACGAAGCCGCGCAGGATTCCGTGGGGGATTCGGTGCGGGACCGTGAGATCAGCGTCGAACAGGTACACCTCGACCGGGTGTACCGCCGCCTCGAGGAGAAGATCCACGAGGCCGAGTTCCTCATGAACGACGCGGCCCAGCGGGGCCAGGTCGGCACGCCCGGCGCCCTCGCCGAACGGGACGCACAGGTCTTCCGGGCCGGCGTCCACCTCAACCGGCTCAACAACGAGTTCGAGGACTTCCTGTTCGGGCGGATCGACCTGCTGCTCGGCAAGGACGGCAAGAAGGGCCCGGACGGCGCCTACACCGCCGTCGAGCCCGCCGAGGGCGCCGTCCGCCCCGACAACACGGCCGACATCGCCGAGACCCTGCACATCGGCCGGATCGGCGTCCTCGACTCCGAGTACGCGCCGCTGGTCATCGACTGGCGGGCGCCCGCCGCCGCCCCGTTCTACCGCTCCACCCCCGTCGACCCGGGGCGGGTCGTGCGCCGCCGGGTCATCCGCTCCAAGGGGCGGCGCGTCCTCGGCGTCGAGGACGACCTGATGCGTCCCGAGCTGCGAGCGTCCCTGGACGGCCGCGAACTGCCCGTCATCGGCGACGGCGCCCTCATGGCCGCCCTCGGCCAGGCCCGCAGCCACACCATGCGCGACATCGTCGCCTCCATCCAGGCCGAGCAGGACCTCGTCATCCGCGCCCCCGCCGCCTCCGTCACCTACGTCGAGGGCGGGCCGGGCACCGGGAAGACCGCCGTCGCGCTGCACCGGGCCGCCTACCTGCTCTACCAGGACCGGCGCCGGTACTCCGGCGGCATCCTGATCGTCTCGCCCACGCCCCTGCTGGTGGCGTACACCGAGGGCGTGCTCCCCTCCCTCGGCGAGGAGGGCCAGGTCGCCATCCGCGCCATCGGCTCCCTCGTCGACGGCGCCGAGGCCACCCTGTACGACTCCCCGGCGGTGGCCCGCGCCAAGGGGTCCCACCGGATGCTGAAGGTGCTGCGCAAAGCCGCCCGCGGCGCACTGGAGAACGGCGCCGACGGCGGCCGGGGCGCGTCCCGGCAGACACAGCTCGGCTTCGACGACCCCGACGAGCCGGACGAGACCTCCGCGCCCGCGGGCACGCCCAGCCGGCTGCGCGTCGTCGCCTTCGGCCGCCGGCTGGAGCTGGACGCCGCCGATCTGCAGCGTGTGCGGCACAGCGCGCTCAGCGGCACCGCCCCGGTGAACCTGCTGCGCCCGCGCGCCCGCAAGCTGCTCCTGGACGCCCTGTGGGAGCGCTCCGGCGCGGCCGGCCGGCACAGCGACCCGGAGCTCGCCGCGGAGCTGCGCTCCTCCTTCGACGAGGACGTGAGCACCGAGGACGCCTTCATCGCCTTCCTCGACGCCTGGTGGCCCGAGCTGACCCCGCAGGCCGTCCTCGGGGCCATGGCCGACGAACGGCGGCTGGGCCGCTGGGCCCGCCGGATCCTCAACCCCGGCGAGGTCCGCAAGGTCGCCCGCTCCCTCAAGCGGGACGGGCTCTCCGTGCACGACATCGCCATGCTCGACGAGCTCCAGGCGGTCCTCGGCGCCCCGGCCCGTCCGCGCAAGAGACGCGAGGCCGACCCGCTGGACCAGCTCACCGGTCTCGAGGAGCTGATGCCGGTGCGCGAGGAGTCGCAGCGCGAGCGCGCCGAGCGGCTCACGCAGGAGCGCACCGAGTACGCGCACGTCATCGTCGACGAGGCGCAGGACCTCACACCGATGCAGTGGCGCATGGTCGGCCGCCGTGGCCGGCACGCGACCTGGACGGTCGTCGGCGACCCGGCCCAGTCCTCCTGGTCCGACCCCGACGAGGCCGCCGAGGCCCGCGACGAGGCCCTCGGCACCCGCCCCCGCCGCCGCTTCCAGCTGACGGTGAACTACCGCAACCCGGCCGAGATCGCCGAGCTGGCCGCCAGGGTGCTGGCGCTGGCCATGCCGGGCGCCGAGTCCCCGTCGGCGGTCAGGTCGACGGGTGTCGTGCCCCGCTTCACGGCCGCGCGCGGCTCCCTGGCGTCGACGGCCCGCGCGGAGGCCGAGCGGCTCCTGGAACGCGTGGACGGCACCGTCGGCGTCGTCGTCGCCATGAACCGCCGTGAGGAGGCCAGGCGCTGGCTGGCCGGCCTCGGGGACCGCGTGGTGGCGCTCGGCAGCCTGGAGGCCAAGGGCCTGGAGTACGACGCCACGGTCGTCGTCTCGCCGGCGGAGATCGCCGACGAGTCGCCGGCCGGCCTGCGGGTGCTGTACGTCGCCCTCACCCGGGCGACGCAGCAGCTCACGGTGGTGTCCGGGGAGCGGGACGAGCCGGACGGGCAGGGAGTGCCGGATCTTCTGCGGGACTGATCGCAGTGAACTGCCCGCACGGGAATGGCGTTCGGGCATCCGTTTGTTAGCCTGGTCGTGACACCGGCTCGATCCAAGCCCCCGGGCCCAACCTTCGTCGCCACGAGCGACCACTTGCCGCGAGGCGAGCATGGCGGGTCGGTGTCATGAACGAGGGGAGAGGCCCGCATCACCCGTGATGCGGGCCTCTTTCATGCGCCCGGACCGGGCCGCGCCCGCGCGCTCACCGAGAACAAAACGATCGCAATTCGGGGCGGCTTTCCCGTACTCGTCGGTAGGTGCGACGATCGGACCGCAATCCCGCGACCCAGCAGTGCAGAGGAAGTCGGCCATGGCAACGGCGCCCAGCGTCTCCTACTCGATGACG
The DNA here is from genome assembly GCF_040299045.1 of Streptomyces sp. NPDC001027. Classification (NCBI taxonomy): domain Bacteria; kingdom Bacillati; phylum Actinomycetota; class Actinomycetes; order Kitasatosporales; family Streptomycetaceae; genus Streptomyces; species Streptomyces sp. NPDC001027. The sequence goes on along the minus strand of NZ_JBEPBI010000161.1, from coordinate 4,731 downwards.
GTCCGGCTGGAGGTGCCCGCGAGCGGCACCGCGGTCTCCCAGCTCACCGGGGCCGTCGAGTCCCACGGAGGCTCGGTGACCGGCCTCGACGTCACGGCGTCCGGCCACGAGAAGCTCCGCATCGACGTCACCATCGCCGCCACCTCCACCTCCCACGCCGACGAGATCGTCGAACAGCTGCGCGGCATCGAGGGCGTCACGCTCGGCAAGGTCTCCGACCGTACGTTCCTGATGCACCTCGGCGGCAAGATCGAGATGGCGTCCAAGCACCCCATCCGCAACCGTGACGACCTCTCGATGATCTACACGCCGGGCGTGGCCCGCGTCTGCATGGCGATCGCCGAGAACCCCGAGGACGCCCGCCGCCTCACCATCAAGCGCAACTCCGTTGCGGTCGTGACGGACGGCTCGGCCGTGCTGGGCCTCGGCAACATCGGCCCGAAGGCCGCGCTGCCCGTCATGGAGGGCAAGGCGGCCCTCTTCAAGCGGTTCGCCGGCATCGACGCCTGGCCGCTGTGCCTGGACACCCAGGACACCGACGCCATCGTCGAGATCGTCAAGGCGATCGCCCCCGGCTTCGCGGGCATCAACCTCGAGGACATCTCCGCCCCCCGCTGCTTCGAGATCGAGGCACGGCTGCGCGAGGCCCTCGACATCCCCGTCTTCCACGACGACCAGCACGGCACCGCGATCGTCGTCCTCGCCTCCCTCACCAACGCCCTGCGCGTCGTGGGCAAGGGCATCGGCGACGTGCGCGTGGTCATGTCCGGCGCGGGCGCGGCCGGCACGGCCATCCTCAAGCTGCTGCTCGCCGCCGGCGTCAAGAACGCGGTCGTCGCCGACATCCACGGCGTGGTCCACGCCGACCGTCCGGACCTCGTCGACGCGGCCCCCGACTCGGCGCTGTGCTGGATCGCCGACAACACCAACCCCGAGGGCCTCACCGGCACCCTGAAGGAGGCCGTGCGCGGCGCCGACGTCTTCATCGGCGTCTCCGCCCCGAACGTGCTCGACGGCGCCGACGTGGCCGCGATGGCCGAGGGCTCGATCGTGTTCGCGCTCGCGAACCCCGACCCCGAGGTCGACCCGGCGGTCGCCCGCCTGACGGCCGCGGTCGTGGCCACCGGTCGCTCCGACTTCCCCAACCAGATCAACAACGTGCTGGTCTTCCCGGGCGTCTTCCGCGGCCTGCTGGACGCGCAGTCCCGCACCGTCAACACCGAGATGATGCTCGCGGCCGCGAAGGCCCTCGCCGACGTCGTGAGCGAGGACGAGCTCAACGCGAACTACATCATCCCGAGCGTCTTCAACGACAAGGTCGCGGGCGCGGTGGCGGGCGCGGTGCGCGAGGCCGCCAAGGCCGCCGGGGCGTCGGCCTCGTAGCCTTTGTAGGCTGTGCCGTGCGGCACGCGGGGGTCCGGGCGGTCTGTGACGATCGCCACGACGGCCCCCGCACCGGCGCGTCGTGGAACGCCGCGCCGTGGACGGCCCTCTATGGTTGCGCCCGAGCCAAGCGCTCTCGTGTGACTCCCAAGGGTTGTCTCACGACTCCGAGCGGGTGCCGGATTGGCTTTCCCGCCGCAGGTAGGGGCAGGATGCGTCCCTGGGCGCGAGCACAACGACTTCGCTGTGCCCCACAGGCGGCTCTGCCGCGTGGCACGCCTCAACGGCAAGAAGAACACGGGAGTAACAACATGAACCGCAGTGAGCTGGTGGCCGCGCTGGCCGACCGCGCCGAGGTGACCCGTAAGGACGCCGACGCCGTTCTGGCCGCGTTCGCCGAGACCGTCGGCGAGATCGTCGCCAAGGGCGACGAGAAGGTCACCATCCCCGGCTTCCTGACCTTCGAGCGCACCCACCGTGCCGCTCGCACGGCGCGCAACCCGCAGACCGGTGACCCGATCCAGATCCCGGCCGGCTACAGCGTCAAGGTCTCCGCGGGCAGCAAGCTCAAGGAAGCCGCCAAGGGCAAGTAGGCCTTCGCGTACGCGACGGGATTCGCGTACGAGGCTCGGCAACGCGAATGGGGCGGCTCCCCTCGGGGGAGCCGCCCCATCGTCGTGTGCGGACAGCAGGCGGGCTAGCCGAGGGCCTTGCCCGGCAGCTCCACCTTCGCGCCGAGCTCCACCAGCTTCTCCATGAAGTTCTCGTAGCCGCGGTTGATGAGGTCGATGCCGTGCACGCGGGACGTGCCCTGGGCCGCGAGGGCGGCGATCAGGTACGAGAAGCCGCCGCGCAGGTCGGGGATGACCAGATCGGCGCCCTGGAGCTTCGTGGGGCCCGACACGACCGCGGAGTGCAGGAAGTTGCGCTGCCCGAAGCGGCAGTCGGAGCCGCCGAGGCACTCGCGGTAGAGCTGGATGTGGGCGCCCATCTGGTTCAGCGCCGAGGTGAAGCCCAGCCGGGACTCGTAGACCGTCTCGTGGACGATCGACAGGCCCGTGGCCTGGGTGAGGGCGACGACCAGCGGCTGCTGCCAGTCGGTCTGGAAGCCGGGGTGCACGTCCGTCTCGAGCGCGATGGACTTCAGGTTGCCGCCGGGATGCCAGAAGCGGATGCCCTCGTCGTCGATCTCGAAGGCGCCGCCGACCTTGCGGTAGGTGTTCAGGAACGTCATCATCGAGCGCTGCTGGGCCCCGCGGACGTAGATGTTGCCCTCGGTCGCCAGCGCCGCCGACGCCCAGGACGCGGCCTCCAGGCGGTCCGACAGGGCGGCGTGGTTGTAGCCGCCGAGCTTGTCCACGCCGGTGATGCGGATGGTGCGGTCGGTGTCCATCGCGATGATGGCGCCCATCTTCTGCAGCACGCAGATGAGGTCCTCGATCTCCGGCTCCACGGCGGCGTTCGAGAGCTCGGTGACGCCTTCCGCCAGCACCGCCGTCAGCAGCACCTGCTCGGTCGCGCCGACCGACGGGTACGGCAGCCGGATCTTCGTGCCGCGCAGCCGCTGCGGGGCCTCCAGGTACTGGCCGTCCTCCCGCTTCTCGATCTTCGCGCCGAACTGCCGCAGCACGTCGAAGTGGAAGTCGATGGGACGGCCGCCGATGTCGCAGCCGCCGAGGCCCGGGATGAAGGCGTGCCCGAGGCGGTGCAGCAGAGGGCCGCAGAACAGGATCGGGATCCGGCTGGAGCCCGCGTGGGCGTCGATGTCGGCGACGTTGGCGCTCTCCACGTAGGTCGGGTCGAGCACCAGCTCGCCCGGCTCCTCGCCCGGACGGACCGTCACCCCGTGCAGTTGCAGCAGACCGCGCACGACCCGCACGTCACGGATGTCCGGAACGTTGCGCAGCCGGCTCGGCGCACTGCCCAGCAGGGCGGCGACCATGGCCTTGGGTACGAGGTTCTTCGCACCGCGGACCCGGATCTCGCCCTCGAGCGGGGTGCCGCCGTGGACAAGCAGTACGTCGTCAGAGCCGTTGACGGTCATGTGTCTCGCGTTCCATGGATGGTGGATCAGGGCAGGGCCGTTGGGGTGGGGGCAGGGCCAGATGAGACAGGGTAATCGCCGTCGGCCCCTGCGCCGTAAGCCCGAGGACGCCTCAGGATCGTCATGGCTGTGTCACAACACGAACGGTTCCCCGCCGGGCACGGAAGGTCACCGCCGTCCGTCGTCGCGGCCCGTGCGCCCGGTCCGCGTCCGTGCGCCCGTCCGGCTCCCGCCGCTCGCCTCGACGAGCGTCCCACCCGCTCGCACCTCCTCGTTCCCTCGCGCGCACCCGCGCACCGCGCATTGCCTCCCCACGGCGCGGGAAGATGCGGGATCATGTCTGGCATGACCGAGGTGTCCTCGCTCACAGGGCGGCTGCTCGTGGCCACGCCCGCCCTGGCGGACCCGAACTTCGACCGTGCGGTGGTGCTCCTCCTCGACCACGACGAGGAGGGCTCACTCGGCGTCGTCCTCAACCGGCCCACCCCGGTGGGCGTCAGCGACATCCTGGAGGACTGGGCGGAGCTCGCGGGCGAACCCGGCGTCGTCTTCCAGGGCGGCCCGGTCTCCCTCGACTCGGCCCTCGGCATCGCCGTCATCCCGGGCGGCGCGGCCGTCGACGGCGCCCCGCTCGGCTGGCGCCGGGTGCACGGCGCGATCGGCCTGGTCGATCTGGAGGCCCCGCCGGAGCTCCTCGCCGCGGCTCTCGGCTCCCTGCGGATCTTCGCCGGGTACGCGGGCTGGGGGCCCGGCCAGCTGGAGGACGAGCTGGTGGAGGGCGCCTGGTACGTCGTGGAGTCCGAGCCCGGCGACGTCTCCTCGCCGTCCCCCGAGCGGCTCTGGCGCGAGGTGCTGCGCCGCCAGCGCAACGACCTCGCGATGGTCGCCACCTACCCGGACGACGCCTCGCTGAACTGACGCGCGTGAGCATCCCGGCCCGGCTTCAGTACGCTTGGCGCCATGAGCACTCTTGAGCCTGAGACCCAGCCCCAGCGAGGCACGGGGACGGGGACCCTCGTGGAGCCGACGCCGCAGGTGTCGCACGGCGACGGGGACCACGAGCGCTTCGCCCACTACGTCCAGAAGGACAAGATCATGGCGAGCGCCCTCGACGGGACGCCCGTCGTGGCGCTGTGCGGCAAGGTCTGGGTGCCGGGTCGCGACCCGAAGAAGTACCCGGTGTGCCCCATGTGCAAGGAGATCTTCGAGTCCATGGCGGGCGGCGGGGACGACAAGGGCAAGGGCGGCGACAAGAAGTAGCCCGCGGAGCTTCCTGGGCCCCCGGGGCGCGTTTCGGCGCGCCC
>NZ_JBEPBI010000160.1:0-17949 GCF_040299045.1 Streptomyces sp. NPDC001027 | reverse complement strand
CGGTCGGTTCGCGGCACGCGCCGGGCGACCGCGCGAGCGGGCTCCCCGGACCCGCGCCGGGAGCTACCGCGCCGGCGTCGCCGTCGGCGCCGGGGCGTACCCCGTCGGACGGGCCGAGAACGCGCCGCGGCCCTGGGTCCGGCTGCGCAACCGGGTGGCGTAGCCGAACAGTTCGGACAGCGGCACGATCGCGGTGACGACCGCCGAACCACCGCGCACGGTCGAGTCGGTGACCCGTCCGCGACGGCCCGCGAGGTCGCCGAGCACCCCGCCGACCACGCTCTCCGGCACGGTGACCGTCACCTCGACGACCGGTTCCAGCAGCACCATCGCGCAACGGCGCAGTGCCTCCCGGAGCCCGAGCCGGCCGGCCGTGCGGAAGGCCGTCTCGGAGGAGTCCTTCACATGCGTCGCCCCGTCGGTCAGCGTGACCCGGAGGCCGGTGACCGGGTGCCCGCCGAGCGGGCCCTCGGCGAGGGCGTCCCGGCAGCCGGCCTCGACGGCACGGACGTACTCCTGAGGCACCCGCCCGCCGACGACCGCCGAACGGAACACGAACCCGGTCGCGGCGCCGCCTCCCGCGCCCGGCGGTTCGACGTCGAGCGGTTCGACGTCGAGCACGACATGCGCGAACTGCCCTGCCCCGCCGTCCTGTTTGACGTGCCGGAAGACGAGGCCGGACACGCCTCGGGCCACCGTCTCGCGGTACGTCACCCGCGGGCGTCCGACGGCGATCTCCAGCCCGAGGCTGCGGCGGATCTTCTCCACCGCGACCTCCAGATGCAGTTCGCCCATGCCCGACAGCACCGTCTGACCGGTCTCGGGGTCGGTCCTGACCACCAGCGACGGATCCTCCTCGGCCGACCGCGCCAGCGCCGACGCCAGACGGTCGGCGTCGGCGCCCGTACGCGCCTCCACCGCCACCGAGACGACCGGGGCCGCCACACCGGGCGGCTCCAGGACGAGGGGCGCCTCCGGCGCGCACAGCGTCGAGCCCGCACGGGCCGCCTTCAGCCCGACGACCGCCACGATGTCACCGGCGACCGCCCGCTCCAGCTGGGCATGGCGGTCGGCCTGCACCCGCAGGATCCGCCCGATCCGTTCGGTGCGCCGCGTGCCCGACTCCCATACCGTGTCTCCCTTCTCGATCGTGCCCGAGTACACCCTGAGGTAGGTCAGCCGGCCCGTGGGCATGGCGGCGACCTTGAACGCGAGGGCCGCGAACGGCGCGCGCGGATCGGCCGGACGCTGCTCGCCGGCCGTGTCCCGCCGGCCGGCGCCGCCGCCCCCGCCGCCGGCCCCGTCCGCGCCGCGCACCGGCGGCACGTCCAGGGGGGACGGCAGATAGGCGACGACGGCGTCGAGCAGCGGCTGGATCCCGCGGTTGCGGTAGGCCGAGCCGCACAGCACGACCAGGCCGTCACCCGTGCGGGTGAGGTCGCGCAGGGCCGCCGAGAGCGTCCGCGCCGACAGCGTCCCCTGGTCGCAGAACTCCTCCAGGGCGGCCGGGTGCCGCTCCGCCACGGCCTCCTCCAGCAGCCTGCGCCGACGCAGCGCCTCCTCCCGCATCTCCGCCGGGACGGGTGCGTCGACGGGTGCGTCGACGGGTGCGTCGCCGCCGTCCGCGCTCCAGGTCAGCGCCCGCATGCGCAGCAGGTCGACGACGCCCACGAAGGCGTCCTCCGCCCCGATCGGCAGCTGTACGACCAACGGCGCGGGGTGCAGGCGCTCGCGGACGGAGTCCACCGCGGCGTCGAGGTCGGCGCCGGACCGGTCCAGTTTGTTCACGAACGCGATCCTGGGCACGCCGTGGCGGTCGGCCTGCCGCCACACGGACTCGCTCTGCGGTTCCACGCCGGCCACGGCGTCGAACACGGCCACCGCACCGTCCAGCACCCGCAGGGACCGCTCCACCTCGTCGGCGAAGTCGACGTGCCCGGGGGTGTCGATCAGGTTGACGCGGTGGCCTTCCCACTCGCAGCTGACGGCCGCCGCGAAGATGGTGATCCCGCGGTCGCGCTCCTGGGGGTCGAAGTCGGTGACGGTGGTGCCCTCGTGGACCTCGCCGCGCTTGTGCGTGGTCCCGGTGGCGTACAGGATCCGCTCCGTGACGGTGGTCTTGCCCGCGTCGACGTGGGCGAGGATGCCCAGGTTGCGGACGGCGGAGACACGGGTGAGGTCACGATCGGTGTGGTTGCGCACGGCCCTTGGCCTTTCGGGGTGTTCCTGGGAACGGGCAGCGCGATGTGCCGGACGAGGGCGCGACGGCGCAGGAATGCGGACAGTCCTGCGGCGAAGCCGACAAGACGGTGATAGGTCGTCAGTTGTACGGCCTGGAAAGGTACTTGTTCGCTCGGGCCTTCGTCAGGAGATCCGATGCCGGCCGCGCTGCGGGCACCGGACGGACGAGGACACGAGGATCACCTCGTAGCGGGAACGGGGAGCGGCGACAGCGGTGTGGTCACGCATGGCCGGGCTCCCCTCGTGTCTCTCGCGGTACGGTGCGGCGGCCTGCGGCAGCCGTGTTCGGTCTGCAGCGAGTGTAGAAGCCGGGGACCGGCCCGGCACTCGATTTTGTCGTCGCTCTGGCGGGGGCTCGACTACTGCGCCGCGTAGAACCGCCTGCGCACGCGTCGCAGCCAGGCGTCGGCGGCTCTCTCGTCGGGCTGGTCCGGCAGTACGCTGCGCGTCTCGGCGAACGCCTCCTCGAAACGGCGCAGCAGCGGCAGCGCGGCGTCGGGGTCGGCGGCGACCTCCTCGCCGAACCGGTGGTAGCTCTCCGGGTCGTCGACCCGGATCGTCAGCCGTCCGGTGGAGTAGAGCTCGTAGCCCTGGGCGCACAGCCGCTTGAGATGCCTGGCGTGCTTGGCGCTGCGTCTGCGGCCGTCCTGCGCGGGAGCGCCCTCGCCGCGGTTGGTCAGCCTGCGGAACTGCTGGGTGGCGTAGCCGAGATAGGCGTCGCGGACCCGGGGGGCGCTGAGCAACGTGGAGCGCAGGCCGATGAGTTCGTCGCCCAGCGGGGTGCGCGCCTCGTACAGCTCGTCGGGCAGCCAGACGAGTTCCATGACGGTCGGATTGCCGCCGAGCGCGAGCCTGCACCACTTGGCGGCCTCGTGCAGCGTGCGGTCGGGCGCCGTGCTGACGTGCGACTCCTTAGGAGTGTGCAGGCCGTGCAGTTCCTCGGTGGGGGCGGCGAACATGCCGAGCCGGTCCACGTCGGAGCCCGCGTGGGCGAGTCCGTAGGCGGTCGAGCCGACGACGCCGGACAGCAGGATGTTGGTGACGGTCACAGGTGCCCCCCCGGTCGTTCCCCCGACGATGATCGTCCCGGCGCCGCGGTCGGGCGACGGGATCGTCATGATGCCCTGCCTCCGGTGCGGGCCACCTCGTATTTTCCCGGCGGCGCCGCGGACGCCGGGCCGCCCCGTGCCCGCGCCTGCGCATGCCCCGCGGCGTCACCCGTACGACGCGTTGCGCTGGTCGAGCGGCCCGGCCGGTGGTGCCGTGGAGGGCAGGGCAGCCCGGCCCCGTCCTCTGGAGGTACCCGTGACCACCCCTCGTCCGTCGTCCCGCCCGACCTGCCCGCCCCGTCCGTCGGGCCCGGCCGGTCCGACCCGTCCGGGCCGGCCGGGCGGCCCGGTCCGGGCGCTGACCGCCGTCCTGGCCGCCGGAACGCTGCTCGTCACGACGGCCGGCTGTGGGGGCGGAGAGGACGGCGCTTCCAGTGCCGGCAGCGCCTCCAGCGTCGCGGCCTCGCCCGTGGCCGAACGGACGACCACCGCGTCCCCCGGCAAGGACACGCTCACGCCGGCCGGCGCGCGGACCGCTCTGATCACCGAGGGCGATCTGGAGGACGACTGGACGCAGGTGTCGGCGAAGGACGCCGCGTCCTGGGAGGACGAGCTGGTCGTCGGCACGGTCGACACCCAGCAGTTCCTCACGGGCAAGACGCAGGCCGCCGACTGCCAGCGGCTGCTCGACGGGTTGTACGGAGACGACCTGCTGGGCCGCCCGTCCGGCGCGTCGGCGCTCACCGGCTTCACCGAGGGCGTCTCCCGGCTCCTCTACCAGGTCGGCGCCTACGACCGGGACGACCTCGACGAGTCACTGGACTGGCTGGGGTCCCTGACCACCGAGTGCGACCAGTTCACCGCGAAAGGCCCCGGCGGCACGCTCACCGTGCAGGTCGTCGAGATCTCCTCGCTGCCGAAGGTGGGGGACGCCCGGGAGGGCGTCACGGTCACGGTGAAGGGCACGTCCGGCGGCGAACCGGTCACCCTCACCCTGGACGTCGCGGCCGTACGGGTCGGGGACGACGCGATCACCGTCACCAACGGCGGGTACGACGGGGTGGACCACGACAGCACCAAGGCCGCTATGAGCCACGGCACCACTCGGCTCAAGGACGTCCGGGAGGGCCGCACTCCGGCCCCGGAGCCCAGCGAGTTCGACTGAGGCCGCAGCCCGGGCGCCCCGGTTCGGCGGGCAGTCGGCGCACGCCTTCACGCCGTCTTCCTCGGCGCTGCGCCATGTGACATATTACTGGCGTGACCAAGCGACCGAGCGGTGACGTGGTGGTCGTCGGCGCGGGCATGGTGGGCGCCGCCTGTGCGCTGTACGCGGCCCGCGCCGGTCTCGACGTGATCGTGGTGGACCGCGGACCGGTCGCCGGCGGCACCACGGGCGCCGGCGAGGGCAATCTCCTCGTCTCCGACAAGGAGCCCGGGCCCGAGCTCCAACTGGCCTTGCTGTCGTCCCGGTTGTGGCGCGAGCTGGCTCAGGAGAAGCTCGCCGCCGCCGTGGAGTACGAGCCCAAGGGCGGTCTCGTGGTGGCGTCGACCGCGGCGTCCCTCTCCGCCCTGACGGTCCTCACCGCCGGGCAGCGCGCCGCCGGGGTGCAGGCGGTCGCCGTCGACGCGGACCGACTGCGGGACCTGGAGCCCCACTTGGCGGACGGACTCGCCGGCGGTGTGCTGTATCCGCAGGACGCGCAGGTCATGCCCACTCTCGCCGCCGCCCACCTGCTGCGCGTCTCGGGCGCACGGGTGGAGACCGGCCGTGCGGTGACCCGCGTCCTGCGCGGCCCCGGCGGGGCGGTGCGCGGGGTGCGGACCGACCGCGGGGACGTCCTCGCGCCCGCCGTGGTGAACGCGGCGGGCGTCGGAGCGGCGGAGGTCGCCGCCCTGGCCGGAGTCGACGTTCCCGTGCTGCCCCGCCGGGGCTTCGTCCTGGTCACCGAGCCGCTGCCGCCGCGCGTACGTCACAAGGTGTACGCCGCGGACTACGTCGCCGACGTGGCGAGCGACTCGGCGGCCCTGCAGACCTCCCCGGTCGTCGAGGGCACCGCCGCCGGGCCGGTGCTGATCGGCGCGAGCCGGGAGCGGGTCGGGTTCGACAAGTCCTTCTCGCTGCCCGTCGTGCGCGCCCTGGCGGCGGGAGCCACCCGGCTCTTCCCGTTCCTGGCACACGTCCGGGCGATGCGCGCCTACGTCGGCTTCCGCCCGTACCTGCCCGACCATCTGCCCGCGATCGGCCCCGACCCACGGGTACCGGGACTGTTCCACGCCTGCGGACACGAGGGCGCGGGCATCGGTCTCGCCACCGGCACGGGCCTGCTCCTCGCGCAGGCGCTCACCGGATCGGTCCCGGAGCTGGATCTGACGCCGTTCCGCCCCGACCGCTTCGACCGCCCGCCCCGCTCCCCGCACCCTGACCGCGTCGCCGGCCGCCCGGACCGTGCGGAACCCTTCGACGAGGAGACCTCCCCGTGAATCCCCTGCGGTTGGTCCGGGCCCGTCCCGGCGCTGCGTTCACCGTGACCTTCGACGACCGGGAGATCGAGGCGCTGCCCGGGCAGACGCTGGCCGCCGCGCTGTGGTCGTCCGGCGTCACGGCCTGGCGCACGACCCGGGGGGCGGGTCGGCCGCGCGGGGTGTTCTGCGGGATCGGAGTCTGCTTCGACTGCCTGGTCACCGTCGACGGCCGGCCCGACCAGCGGGCCTGCCTGGCGCCGGCCGCGCCGGGGGCCGTCGTCCGCTCGCAGGCCGGGACGGGCCACGATGAGTGAGCGCCGCCCCGTCCTCGCGGTGATCGGCGCCGGCCCGGCCGGGCTCGCCGCCGCTCTGGCGGCCGCGGCGCGCGGGGTGCGCGTGGTGCTGATCGACTCCGCCGCCGAGGCGGGCGGGCAGTTCTACCGGCAGCCCGCGCGGGGCCTCGGCGCTCGGCGTCCCGAGGCGCTGCACCACCAGTGGCGCACCTGGAAGCGCCTGCGCGCCGGACTCGACGCCCAGATCGCCGCGGGTCGCGTGACGCATCTGAGCGATCGTCATGTCTGGTGTGTGGAGAGGGAGTCGGGCTGTCTCATCGTGCACGCGCTGCTGGGTCCGCGGCAGACGGAGTCCGTCGCCGTGCGGGCCGACGCGGTGCTGCTGGCGACCGGCGGATACGAGAAGGTCCTGCCGTTCCCGGGCTGGACCCTGCCCGGAGTGGTCACCGCGGGCGGCGCGCAGGCACTGCTCAAGGGAGGGCTGTCGCTGCCCGGCCGTACGGCCGTCGTCGCGGGCACCGGACCCCTGCTGCTGCCCGTGGCGACCGGTCTCGCGGCGGCCGGCGCGCGGGTCGTCGCCCTGGTCGAGTCGGCCGGTCCCCAGGGTCTCGCGCGCATCGCCCGCGCCTTGGCCGCGGCCCCGGCGAAGCTCGTCGAGGGGGCGGCGCTCGCGGCCCGACTGGCTTTCCTGCGCGTTCCGGTGATGACCCGTCATGTCGTGCTGGAGGCATATGGCGACGACCGGGTGGAGTCGGTCACCGTGGCCGCGCTGGACGCCGACGGCCGCCCCGTGCCCGGCAGCCGACGGCGACTTTCCTGCGACGCCCTCGCCGTCGGCCACGGTCTGCTGCCGCACCGCGATCTCGCGGACGGGCTCGGCTGCCGCCTCGACGGACCGGGCGTGTGGGTCGACGCCGAGCAGCGCACCGATGTGCCCGGCGTCTGGGCCGCGGGCGAGAGCACGGGCGTCGGCGGCGCGACGCTGTCGCTGGCGGAGGGCCACATCGCCGGACGGTCGGCGGCGGCCCGACTGACCGGACGGGCCCCCGACCCGGACGGCTGGGCGCCGGCCGCCCGGACCCGTGACCGGCTGCGGGCGTTCTTCACCGCGCTGGACGCCGCCTACGCCGCACAGCCCGTCCGGTGGACGGAGCAGGTGACCGACGAGACGCTCGTGTGCCGTTGCGAGGAGGTGTCCGCCGGCGCGGTCCGCGAGGCCGTCGACGCCCTCGGGGCCGGTGACCTGCGCACGGTGAAACTGCTGACCAGGGCCGGCATGGGCTGGTGCCAGGGCCGCATGTGCGAGCCCGGCGTGGCCGGCGTGGCGGGCTGCCCGCTCACCCCTGCCCGCCGGCTGCTGGCCCGCCCGGTCCCGCTCGGCGTGCTGGCCGCCCAGGCAGAATCCCCGCTCGAACCTCCGATCGAACCTCCGGCCAACCCATGACATGTCACACCTCACTCCCACGTCACCGCTTGTGAAGGGACCCGTGCATGACCGCCCCCGCCACACCGCCTGTGCCCGCCGACCCGCCGACGCCCGCCCACTCCCTTGCCGCCCCGGATCCCGCCGCCTCCGGACGGCGCCCCTGGCACGGTGTCCTCGTCGCCACCGCGCTGCCGCTCGACGACGACCTCCGCGTCGACCACGACCGGTACGCCGAGCACTGCGCCTGGCTGGTGGCGAACGGCTGTGACGGCGTCGTGCCCAACGGCTCGCTGGGCGAGTACCAGGTGCTCACGCCCGCGGAGCGCGCCCGGGTGGTGGAGACCGCGGTCGCCGCCGTGGGCGGGGCGCGTGTCATGCCCGGGGTCGCCGCGTACGGCTCGGCCGAGGCCCGCTCCTGGGCCGAGCAGGCGGCCGGGGCGGGCTGCTCGGCGGTGATGCTGCTGCCGCCCAACGCCTACCGCGCCGACGAGCGGTCCGTCGTCGCCCACTACGCGGAGGTGGCCCGGACGGGCCTGCCGGTCGTGGCGTACAACAACCCCGTCGACACCAAGGTCGACCTCGTGCCCGAACTGCTGGCACGGCTGCACGGCGAGGGTCACGTGCACGCCGTCAAGGAGTTCTCCGGCGATGTGCGCCGCGCCTACCGCATCGCCGAACTCGCCCCGGAACTCGACCTGTTGGCGGGCGCGGACGACGTACTGCTGGAGCTGGCCGTGGCCGGCGCCAAGGGCTGGGTGGCCGGCTACCCCAACGCCCTGCCGAAGGCGTCGGCGGAGCTGTACCGGGCGGCCGTCGCCGGCGACCTGACCACCGCGCTTCCCCTCTACCGCCAACTCCATCCACTGCTGCGCTGGGACTCGCGCGTCGAGTTCGTCCAGGCCATCAAGCTCTCGATGGACGTCGTGGGCCGGCACGGCGGCCGCTGCCGTCCGCCGCGGGTCCCGCTGCCGCCGGACCAGGAGGCGGCCGTCCGCGCCGCCACCGAGAAGGCCGTCGCCGCCGGTCTCGCATGACACGGCCGCCGCCCACGACGCCCGGCCCACGACAGACCGCCATGGCGGACGACCACCGGTCGCATCCCCCGCGCGCACGACAAGCGGCCGGCGGGCGACCGCACGGCACGGAAAGGGCGCCTCATGCGCAGCAAGCTCGTCCTGCACGCCGTCGACTCGCACACCGAGGGCATGCCGACCCGGGTCGTCACGGGCGGCGTCGGCGTCGTCCCCGGCGCGACCATGAACGAGCGGCGGCTGTGGTTCCGCGAACACCGCGACGACGTCAAGCAGTTGCTGATGAACGAGCCGCGCGGACACTCCGCGATGAGCGGCGCGATCCTCCAGCCGCCCACCCGGCCGGACTGCGACTGGGGCGTCCTGTACATCGAGGTCTCCGGCTATCTCCCGATGTGCGGGCACGGCACGATCGGGGTGGCGACCGTCCTCGTCGAGACGGGCATGGTCGAGGTCGTCGAACCGGTCACCACGATCCGGCTGGACACCCCGGCCGGGCTCGTCGTCGCCGAGGTCGCGGTCGAGGACGGGGCGGCCACCTCCGTCACGCTGCGCAACGTCCCCTCCTTCGCGGTCGCGCTGGACCGCAAGGCGGTACTGGCCGACGGCCGCACGGTGACCTACGACCTGGCGTACGGCGGAAACTTCTACGCGATCCTGCCGCTGGAGGAGTTCGGCCTGCCCTTCGACCGCGCCCGCAAGGACGACATCCTGCACGCCGGGCTGTCGCTGATGGAGGCGATCAACTCCGCGGAGGAGCCGGTCCATCCGGAGGACCCGTCCATCCGCGGCTGCCATCACGTCCATCTGTACGCGCCCGGCGCCACCGCCCGGCACTCGCGGCACGCGATGGCCATCCACCCCGGCTGGTTCGACCGCTCGCCGTGCGGCACCGGAACCAGCGCGCGCATGGCCCAACTGCACGCGCGAGGCGAACTGCCGCTGCACACCGAGTTCGTCAACGAGTCCTTCATCGGCACCCGTTTCACGGGCCGGCTCCTCGGGCTGACCGAGGTCGCGGGCCGTCCGGCGGTGCTGCCCAGCTTCACCGGCTGCGCCTGGATCACCGGCACGGCCCAGTACCTGCTGGACCCCACCGACCCCTTTCCGGCCGGTTTCGTGCTCTGACCGCGCGCCGGGCGCGCCCCCGCCCCGTCGGCCACGGCGACAGCGACGGACGGAGGGGGCGGCCCGGGGCGGCGGACGCCGTAGATACTGGTGGCACGTGACATGGCACAGCGTTCCGAGGAGACCCCATGGCCGCCGCCCCGCGCACCAGCAGCCGGACACCCGCCTCACCGGCGCCCGCATCGGCGCCGGTGCCCGCGCCCGCCCTGCCGGTGCTCGGCGGTCGCCGCAGCAGTTACCGCGAGCGGGTCGCCGACGCCCTGCGAGCCGCGCTGATCGCGGGTGAGCTGCTGCCCGGCGAGGTGTACTCGGCGCCTGCCCTCGCCGCCCGCTTCGGCGTCTCGGCCACGCCGGTGCGCGAGGCGATGCTCGACCTCGCCAAGGAGGGCCTGGTCGACGCCGTCCCGAACAAGGGGTTCCGGGTCACCGACGTCTCCGACCGGCAGCTCGACGAGTACACCCACGTCCGCGCGCTCATCGAGATCCCCACGGTGGTCGCCCTGGCGACCACCGCCGACCCGGTGTCCCTGGAGGCGTTGCGTCCGGCGGCCCGTGAGATCGTCGCCGCGGCGGTCGCGGGCGACCTCATCGCCTATGTCGAGGCCGACACCCGCTTCCACCTGGGTCTGCTGGCCCTCGCCGGCAACGCCCATCTCGTCCAAGTGGTACGCGAGTTGCGCGGTCGCGCCCGGCTGTACGGGCTGACCGCCCTGTCCGCCTCGGGGCGTCTGCTGGCGTCGGCCGAGGAGCATCTGGAGCTCCTCGACGCCCTGCTGGCCCGCGACGAGCGGGCGGTGCGCGAGGTCATGACCCGGCACCTCGGCCACGTCCGGGGTCTGTGGGCCACCGCTCTCGAGTGACGGGTCGCCCGAAGTGGGCGGCTCGCCCCACGAAGTCCGCCCTACCCCCCGCCGCTCCCCGCCCCACCCCGGGCCGTCGAGCACGTCTGTGATCCTTGTCGCGGCTGCGCGAAGCGTGGTGGGCGTGCCGAACGGGCATGCAACTGCCCGTGCGCGAACGATCGGTGTATTTTCCGTGGGGGAATGTGTGAGTCTGTGCGTGATCGGTGCTGGACTGTCGGGGCTGGCGGCCGCGCACGCCCTGAAGTCCGAGGGCGTCGACTTCGTCGTCCTGGACCGGGCGTCCGAGGTCGGCGGGCTCTGGCGACAGCCGCAGGCCGGCGAACGCGGGCCAGGCTACCTCTCGCTGCACCTCAACACCAACAAACGGCTCACCGGTTACGCCGACTTCCCGATGCCCGACTCCTACCCCGTCTACCCGCGGCACAGTGACGTCGCCGCCTACCTGCGCGCCTTCGCCGACTGGGCCGGTCTGCCGGACCGCATCGAGAAGGGGACGACGGTCGAGTCCGTCACGCGGAGCGCCGGCGGCTCCTGGACAGTGGTCAGCCAGGACGCCCGAGGGCGGCGCACCACACGCGACTTCAGCCAGGTCGTCGTCGCCTCGGGGCACAACACCGAGCCGGTCCTGCCCGCTCCGCTCCCGGGTTCCGACACCTTCGAAGGCGCGGTTCTGCACGCTCTCGACTACCGCGACGGCAGCGACTTCACCGGCCGGCGGGTCGTCGTGGTGGGACTGGGCGCCTCGGCGGTGGACATCGCCGCCGACGTCTCCCGGTACGCCGCGCAGACCGTCCTGTCCGTGCGCCGGGGACTGCACATCGTGCCCAAGCAGCTCTTCGGCATGCCGTTGGACGACGTCGCCGAGGCGCCGTGGTGGACGTCCATGACCCTCGCGGAGCAGCGCCGCTTCATCGAGCAGGCTCTGCTCGTCGCGCGCGGCAAGCTCTCGGACTACGGGCTGCCCGAGCCGGACCATCCGATCTTCGCCTCGGCCGTGACCGTCTCCGACGAGATCCTCAGCCGCATCCGGCACGGCGGGGTCGTCCCCAAGCCCGCGATCGAGCGCCTCGAAGCCGACCGCGTGGTCTTCGCCGACGGCACTTCCGTGCCCGCCGACGCGGTGGTCCACTGCACCGGGTACCGCATGGCGTACCCGTTCCTGCCGCCGGGCTGCCCGATCGGTCCGCAGGGATCCGTCGAGCTGTACAAGCGGGTCGTCGCGCCCGACCACCCCGGTCTGCACTTCGTCGGCCTGGTCCGGCCGCACGGTTCCGTCACCCGTCTCGTGGAGGCCCAGTCCCGCTGGGTGGCACGGCTCGTGGCGGGCAGGGCGACGCTGCCGCAGCGGGAGGTCATGCGCAAGGAGATCGTCGACTACCTGGACGGCATCGCCGGCCAGTACGGCCAGGTGCAGGGCGCGTCGATCCAGGTCGACGTCGCGCCCTATCTGGAGGAGCTGCAGGCCGAGTGACGCCGTGTCACCTCTCGTCGGCGCCGACGGAGTCGGGCCCGCCCCGTCCGTGCACTGAGGTGCGTTCCGCCGGCTTCGCGTTCCGTGCGGGCGAGGGGAGCGGTTCGGCGGCGTCGGCGCACGGCCCCCCTCGGCGTCCCGTTCCCCCGTTGGCGGTCACCACGCGCTCACGCCTCGGCGGGCACCGGGGGCGAGGGCAGGGGCGGGACGGCGGTCGGCACAGCGGCCGGCACGTCCTGCGACAGGACCGTGGGCGGTCTCACCTCGTACGCCTCCGAGGAGATGTACGTCATCACCCGCGGCGGACGGCCCCGTTGGTGGGCCAGCCCCAGGTAGGCGACGAGGCCCACGCCGTCCTCCGGCTGCCGCGAGGTGACGGCGGCCGAGGCGCGCCGCACCGCGACCGGGTCGATGCCGTAGCGGGCGTGCAGTGCGGCGGCCCGGGCCAGGGCCTCGCCGTCGTGACGGGCGTAGTCGCGGACCGGGATGTAGACCGTGAAGCCGCTGGGCAGGCCGGTCCCCGTCTCGGTGAAGGCATGGCACGTCTGGACGGGCCGGCGGTCGAGCTGCGGTTTGTGCTCCTCCCCCGCCACGATGCGGAAGAACTCCTCGATCTCCGCGCTGCCCGGGCCGTCGCCCATGCGGGACAGGGCGCCCGCCTCCGCGGCCGACAGGTCGTCGTGCGCCAGATAGACCTTCACCCGTGGCTCCGCCCAGTCACCGAGGTCGAGGGCGAAGAACAGATGACGGTCGCCGTCGGGCAGCGCCTGGAACGCCTTGCGGTGACCGAGCCGTTTCAGCGCCTGCCGTACGGTCTTGGCGGCCCGCTTCTCTCCCGAGGCCGCGGGGTTCAGATAGACCTTGACCCTGGGAACGCCGCCCGCACACAGCTCCAGCGCGCACCAGAGCGCCAGCGGCCCCTGAGGCGCGGGCGGGAAGAACAGATCCTCCAAGTCGTCGAGCGGGTCGGTTCCGAAGCCCCAGCGCCGGCCCATCTCCCGTATCGCCCGCAGTCCGGTGCGGCCGTTGTCCGCCAGGTCGTCGGCGCCCGCCCCCGGCTCGAGGAGCACCCGCAGGGTGGGCGGCGCGCCCGGTTCGCAGGAAAGGGAGAACTCCACGGGGGTGTGGTCGTCCGAGAGGAAGCTGCGGCTGGCCGGCGGCAGCTCCAGCGGTCGCTGCGCGACAGGGCCCAGCACGTCGACGAGCGTGCGCGCGTAGTCCTCGCAGTCGGCGGCGGGCAGTCCCGCGATCTCGCTCAGTCGCAGTAACTGACGGGCCGCGTGGCCGCCGAGCGTGACCCCCGCCGGGTCGCCCGGGGCGTCGACGGGCGGGGTGGTCATCGGACCTCGCCGTTGAGGACGGGGCGGGCAAGAAGATACCCGCCTGGGGAGGCGGGTATCAGGGGGTGCACGACGATGGGGTGTCGTATGAGATCGGCGTCGGCGGATCTGCGGTCCACGACATCTCCTCCTACTCGTGAGGAACACGGAATAACGCGTTCCTCACTACCCCTGTGGTTGAATCGTCATGCACTGATGTGGAGTTGACGGATGTTGTGTGCATCACCTCGTCAGCCAGTTGAGGAACTGGCTCCACACGCCTCCACGTTCGCTCCTGCCGCCCGTCGGCGCCGTGTACTGCGGACGCACCGGGGCCTCCCTGGGAGCGGGCGAGGGACGCCGCACGATCTGGACCGGGGTGAACCTGGCGGGCAGCACCGTGAGTCCCCGGTTGAAGGGGCCCGGCCGCCAGGTCAGGCTCTCGGTGGGCACCGCCAGCTCGACGTCGGGCAGCTTGTTCAGCAGGTTCTCGATGGCCGTCACGGTGATCTGCCGGGCGGGCTCCTTGGACGGGCAGGCGTGCGGGCCAGCGCTCCAGGCGAGGTGGGCCCGGTTGCTGCCGGCCTGGCGTGCCGCCGTCAGCGCCGGACCGGTGTTGGCCGCGGCGTAGCTGACCAGCACGAGGTCGCCGGCGTGCAGCTTCTGTCCGGCGAACTCCATGTCGGACGCCGGGTAGTGGGCGCTGAGGTTCTGCATCGGCGGGTTCTCCCACAGCGTGTCGTCGATCGCCTCGTCGATCAGACCGCCCTGGTGGGCGTACGCGTCGTGGGTGAGCAGGCGTTGCAGGGTGTTGCCGATGAGGTTGCGCAGCGGCTCGTTGCCCGCCACCAGCAGCAGGGCGATCTGGTGGACCATCTCCTCGTCGGTGAGCTTGGCCGGGTGCTGCATCAGCCACGAGGGGACGTCGTCGCCGGGCTTGGACCGCTTGAGCGCGACGAGTTCGCCGATGGCCCCGAACATCACCCCGACCGCCTGCTCGGCGTTCACACCGTCGAACATGCCGGTGATGCCGAAGACGACGCGGTCGCCGATGTCGGCGGTGCAGCCGAACAGCTCGTTGAACACGAACAGCGGCAGCTGCTTGGCGTAGTCGCCGAGCAGATCGGCCGAGCCGCGTGAACCGAACTGTGAGATCAGGTAGTTGGAGACCTGCTCGGTGGTCTGGCTCAACTTGCGCGAGTCGACGCGCGCCATGCTGTCCGTGATCGCCTGGCGCAGCCTGTGGTGCTCCGCGCCGTCGCTGAACATGGCGTTGGGCCGGTACGCCAGCAGCGGTGCGACCGGGCTGTCCGCGGGGATGCGGCCTTCGTTGAGATCCCGCCAGCGCCGCGCGTCCTTGCGGAACGCGCCGGAGTCCTGGAGCAGTTGGAGTGCGATCGCGTAGTCCGTGACGAGGGTGGCCTCGACCCCCGGCGACAGCTCGACGGGCGCGGTGGGCCCGTAGTGGCGCAGGTAGCTGTAGTAGGCCTGCGGGTCGGCCGCGAACTCCGGCCCGTACAGCGGCACTCGGCCGCCGACCTGGTGCGCCGGGCACCCGGGCGGGGGCACGGGTGCGGTGGGTTGTTCCATAGGTGCTCCTAGTGTGCACGTTCCTGCAGATGGCGGACGAGGGTGATCAGCGCGTCGGCCGACGACCTCTCGTCTCGCGCGTCGCAGGTGACGACGGGGGTGTCGTCGAGCAGGTCGAGTGCTTCGCGCAGAGCGCTCTCGTCCCGCGGCGGTGCGCCGTCGAAGTGGTTGACGGCGATGGCGTAGTCGAGTCCGTACTGCTCGATCAGGTCGATCACGGCGAAGGAGTCCGCGAGCCGCTCGGGATCGACGAGGACCAGCGCGCCGAGCGCGCCGCGCGCCATGTCCTCCCACATCTGCACGAAGCGCTGCTGGCCCGGCGTTCCGAACAGGTACAGCACGACACGGTCGCTGATCGTCAGCCGGCCGAAGTCCATGGCGACCGTGGTGGTGGTCTTGCCCTGGACGCCCTTGAGGTCGTCGACGGCCTCGGCCGCCCGGGTCATCGTCTCCTCGGTCGACAGCGGCTCGATCTCGGAGATCGCCCCGATGAACGTGGTCTTGCCGACCGCGAAGTGTCCGACGACGAGGATCTTGACGGCCGTCTGCGTCTCACCGCGCCGGACGTACGCCTGCTCATCCAAACTTGGCCCTGAGACCATTCAGCACCTCCTCCAGGATGTCCCGGTCGGCGAGTGGAGCCCGCTGGACGGGCGGGCGGGTGACGAGATACCCGCCCTCCGTGAGTGCGGCCAGGAGGATCTTCACCACTCCCAGGGGCAGTTGGGTGTGCCCGGCGATCTCCGCGACCGAGAGGTAGCCGGCCGCGCACAGGTCCAGCAGCCTCTGTTCCTCGGGCGACAGCCTGGTGGGCCGCTGCTCGTGGTCGGCGGCCGCCGTGACCAGCGTGATCAGGGACAGCTGCCCTTCGTCGGGCAGCCCGCGTCCCTTGGTGATGACGTACGGACGCACTAACTCCGGTGTCTGGGGCTCGAGTTCTCCGTAGCCGCCGGTCATGACCGCACGCCAAGGTTCTCGCGCGGCGGCGTGGTGAGCGCCTTGCCGAGCTGGCCGACGAGCTGCTGCATCCGGAAGGTGATGTCCGCCATGTCGACGTCCGGGGACGCGGAGACGCCGAGGTAGGCGCCCTCGCCGGCGGAGATCAGGAAGACCCAGCCTCCGTCGAACTCGACCAGCGTCTGCCGCCAGCGCATCTGCGCGTCCTCGCAGAAGAAGGCGAGCGAGCGGCTGAGCGACTGTACCCCGCTCATCGCGGCGGCCACCCGGTCCGCGTCGTCCTTGTCGAAGTCCTGCGTCCGCGCCATCAGCAGGCCGTCGGCGGAGATCAGGACGGCGTGCAGGGCCCCGGGAATCTCCAGGGCGCTGTCAAGCATCCATGACAGATCGTCATTCACGAGAACTCATGCCCTTCGCTGCTTGCACCACGGGTGCTCGACTGTTCTGCCGGGTCCGTCTGCACGGCCCGGCCCGACCGGGTGCCGCGCGCGAAGGCGCCCATGATCGCCGCCGTCTCCGCTCCCGTCCGGGAGGCGCCGGAGGCGTTCGACGCGCTGCCGGGCACGATGGCCATCGGCCGCTTGCGGCGCCGCTTCGGCAGGCCGTCGGACGTGGTGGCCGCGGTGAGCGCGCTCTCGGGGCCGCCGCCCAGGGGGGCGGTCTGCGCAGCGGGGACGGCCGGGGCCGGTTCCTTCTGCTCAGGTGCGTTGGTGAGCAGGTCGTGCGGCAGGAGGAGCACTGCCCGGACGCCGCCGTAGGGGGAGGTGGAGTCCACGGACACCTCGAAGCCGAAGCGTTCGCTGAGCACGCCGATCACCGCGAAGCCGAACTGCGGCGGGTTGCCGAGGCTGGAGACGCCCGACACCCGCTCGCTCGACAGGAGCTTGTCCGCGCGGGCGCGCTCCTCGTCGTTCATGCCGACACCGGCGTCGTCGACGACGATGCAGATGCCCTTGGGCACGGTGCGGATGTTGATCTCGACGACCGTGTCCGGGCTGGAGTAGCTCGTGGCGTTGTCGAGCACCTCGGCGAGGGCCAGTGCGACGGGCTCGACGGCACGGCTCGTGATGCCGAAGTCGACCTGGGAGAGGATCTCCACCCGCCGGTAGTGGCGCACCCTGCCCTGGGCGCTGCGCACCACGTCGTAGACGGACGCGACATCGCGTGCGCGTCCGAGCCAGCCGTCGCAGAGCACGGCGATGGACTGGGCGCGCCGGCCGAACTGCGAGTTCGTGTGGTCGATCTCCAGGAGGTCCTGGAGGATGACCGACTCGCCATACTTGTTCTGCAGCCGGGAGACGATCAACTGCTGTTCCGCGGCAAGGCCCTGAAGAGTCCGCATCGCGGACTTGAGGACCGTTTTCGTAGCCTCTTCGGCTCTTTCCTGAGCGGCCTCGACAGATTGCGCGTACTCGTTTTCCAGGACGGAGTAGTGGGATCTGAGCCCCTCGATCTCCTGCCTTAAGGCACGCGCCGCCCTGCGTTGACGAACGATCAGGGCGACTGCGATGAGTACGGCGGCGAGGAGAGCCCAGAGTACCGGGTTCCGTATGTAATCAGTCATAAGACTCTCTTCAGGCGACTGACGGCCAGTTGCTGAATTCCCGTCAACACGGGTGGACCGGCGGACCGCCCGCACGGGGAATGACCGCCCGGACTGCCCCCCGTAGCCGGAGATGTCGTCTTGCACCCATCCGCCCGCCCACAAGCGAGCGTGATCGTATCACCACAAGAAGGAACCACAGACCGCCAATATGCCCACCGAGATGAACATTGACGAACCGTCAGTCGTACTGTCGAACGACCGCGAAACGAGCCGGGAAACGGCTTCGCAACAACCGCTCCGCGCGGCATGACAGGACAAACGATAAGCGCCCTTCCGTGACATTACGGAATCAATGGCCTCCGAAAACAACAAAACCCGCATCCGGCGGAAAGCCGAATACGGGCTGTCGTGGAGTGACCGAGGGGAATCCGCTCGGCACGGAGAGTGAGAGTGTCCGAGGGGGGACTTGAACCCCCACGCCCGATAAAGGGCACTAGCACCTCAAGCTAGCGCGTCTGCCATTCCGCCACCCGGACCAGGTGTCTGCCGCCTGCGAGACGTTCCCCGCGGCG
>NZ_JBEPBI010000159.1:0-18051 GCF_040299045.1 Streptomyces sp. NPDC001027 | reverse complement strand
GGACTCTGTCTTCATGCGCCGACACCGCCGCGATCACCCGATCCAGAACCCAGTTCGACTGAACACGTCCACCGACCGGTATGCGGAAGCCTTCTGAGAGGTGTTTCCCGCGAAGGGCTCGGACCGGTCGAGCACCCGCTCAGGACAGGAAGTTGGTCTGTCCCTCGGGCGGTGTTTTGCGGTCCGGGTCGAAGGCGAAGGACGGAGGCTGGGTGACCGATTCGGGAACGTGGGGTGTTTCGCCGGGGCCGTAGTGGCGGCCGTCCACCGGCCAGTCGAAGCCCTCCAAGTCATCGGTGTCCTTGCCGAGGATGCGGCCGCTGCTCTCATACTCGGTGAGGACGGCGTCCAGCCCGTAGCGCTGGACAGGGCAGGTCTTCATACAGATCGAGCAGCCGGAACTCTGCACCATCAGCGGCAGGCACCGCTTGGTGTTCAACTTGGCCTTGGTGACCCCCCGGGACTCTTTGCGCCGGTTCGGGATCGCCCCGACCGGGCAGCGCCGGACACAGATCTGGCATCGGTCGCAGACGCCTTCGAGGCCGTAGTCCACCGGTTCGTCGGCGTCCAGGGGCGCGTTGGTGGTCAGGATGTTGATCCGGCATCGCGAACCGGCATAGGGGGTCAGGAGCTGACCGTTGAGACCCAGCTGTCCCAGACCCGCGGCGACCGCGTAGGGAATCACCATCGACTCGCTCAAGTAGGTCTCCGGGCGGGCTCGGTAGCCCTGGGAGCGGAGCCATTCGGCAAGGGCGACCAGCCGGTCCTCGAGTTCGCCGTAGGTGGACAGGGCTGCCTCCTCCGAACGGTGGCTGGGGATGCGCTGGGTGGCGTCGAAATTTTGCTCCTGGATGCAGATGACGACGCGGTCACCCACGGCATTGCCCACGTACTCGGCGAAGGTGTACTTGGGGTCGTGCACGGCAACTCCGCACCCGCTGATGCCCAGTGCAGCCGCTTCCCTCTTCATCTGGGCAGTGAGCTTCGCAGGTGCGGTCAAGACCGGCGGCCGGGTCGGCTCGATGTCCTGGCGCTCCTTGAGGTTTTCGGTCGGTGTCTCCACCCGCGCCAGGGTGGTCACATGGGGCGCCATGATCGTGGCCTTCGGCATCAACGTCCGCAGCGTGTCGGCGTGGAGCCGGAAGAAGTCGTGCAGCGGCGCCTGCTCGAAGGCCAGTTGCTGTGCCCGGGGATCGAGCTGGATGCCGGGAACGGTGCGCAGTTCCTCCGGAGGTGCCGGGACCGGCTCGGTCCAGGCCCGGGCGGGAGAGCGCAGCCGGCGCACAGCCCTCGTCGGCAGAAACGGCCTCCGGCTCAGCAAAACAGCCCAGCGGGGGTTCATGGCTACCGCGAACAACTGCGGTGCCAGGCGTTCCGCGATGCGGTGACCGAGCCGCTGCAGGCGCCGCTGACGCGGGCTGCGCCGGTAGGGCGAAGCCGAAGTGGACTTGTCCGCCATCTCGTCGCTCCTCATTCGTCGTACGTGTCACTCAACCATGCCACCAATGACACTCTCAAGTGTCACGTAAGGTCTCCGTATGACAGAACTGGCGGAGATGAAGCGGTCGGCGACGGTGGAACACATCGCCCAGGCTGGGCTGCGAGGGCTCACGGAGCACGGCCTGGACGTCACCGTCGACGAGATCGCCACGATCGCCGGTGTGAGCAGGCGTACAGTGTTCCGGCACTTCTCCACCCGTGACGAGTTGGTGGTTGCTGCGATCCGCACCACCACGCCCCGGTTCGACGAGAGCCTGCCGCTGCGTGACGGCGACGACTGGCGCGACTGGCTGTCCGAGCTGTACCTCGCCGTGCACCACGCCAACATCAAGTTCGGGCGCCTCGTCTGGGAGCTGCTGGCCCGGCCGAACTTGTCCGCCCCCCTCACGGCGGTCGCCGACGAGATCACCCGCTACCGGGCGGATCGCAACGAGGCCGTGGTACGGGATCTCTGGCGGGCACTCGGGCGCAAGGACGCGATCCCCCCCGCGCTTCGGGCGGGGGTGATCGCGCACTTCAGCCCGCATTTCACCATCGCGGTCCACCGGGACGCCGGCGGTGATGCCGCCATGGCGGCATCACTCGCCACCGCCTCCGTCCTGGCTCTGGTCGACAGCCTCGAGCCGGACGCGGCCCGGGCGGACTGATCGCCGCCCGGTGCGCCCGACGTCACCGCGAGTTGGTGTCGGCTTGCGCGACCTCCGCCATCGGACACAAAGCAAACAACGTTCCCCTGAGACGACCGCGGGCCGTCCGACAGCGGCTGGCCTGCGGACGATCGAGGGTGCCCGCCGACATCGGGGCCGCCGAATGAGCCGACGCCCCCGACCGGTCCTCCGCATCCATGGATCTGCAGCTGACGAACACCACCGCCGTGGTGACCGGCGCGAGCCGCGGCATCGGGCTGACCACCGTCCAGGTGCTCACCGCTGAAGGCGTTCGCGTGGTGGCCGCCGCCCGCACCCATCACCCCGGAGCTGAAGGAGACCGGCGCTCTGGCCGTACCCGGTGGACCTGCTGGCCTCCCGACGCTCCCGCCCAGCTGATCGATCGCGCCACCGCCGAGCTCGGCGACCTCGACCTGCTCGTCAACAACGTCGCTGGCGGCAGCAGCGGAGAGAGCCAGACGGGCGGCTTCCTCTCCCTCACCGACCGCAGTGACAGCAGTCCTTCGACCTGAACTTCCTGGCCGCCGTGCGGACCAGCCGGGCGGCGCTGGTCAGCGTCTCCTCCAACAGCGCCCGAATGCCGCATGCCGGGCCCGTCACCTACACCACCGCGAAGGCCGCGCCGACCGCCTTCGGCAAGGCACCGGCGGAGGAGTTCGGACCGCAGGGCGTGCGCATCAACACCATCTCGCCGGGCGCGGTGCGTACCGCGCTGTGGGAGAGCCCGGAGAGCTACGGCGCGGAGCTGGCCTGCTCCATGGGGGTCACCCAGGAGCAGTTGCTGGCTCAGATCCCGGCCGCAACGGGCATGACCACCGGCCGCCTGCTGGAACCGTCCGAGGTCGCCACGGCCGTCGCCTACCTCGCCTCACCGCTGGCGGCCAGCATGTCCGGCACAGACCTGCTGGTTGACGGTGGATCCGTCAAAACCGTCTGACACGACGTCTGGAACGCAGCCCGGCCCTCGACTTCCCAGCTCAAGCTGCCTTTCAGACGGGCTGCAACCCACCTGAAGAGCCAGCAGGATCGCCACCAGCCCGTCCCGAAATGGCGGAGGGCGGAGGGCGGACAGAGAGGGATCCCGCAAGCCCGCCTCCCACCCGTCAAGCCCGCCGTTCCGAGGTGTTGATGAATAGGCCTGGCCAGCAGAGTTTCGAGCGGTGTGCCGCCAGTGCGACGGGTGGGGATCGGCTGATCAGCGGAGTGCCGTGCGGGCCGGGGAGCACAGCTCAGCCTGATCGTCCATCACCTCCGCCGGGACGCTGCAGTAGGTGTGCACCACCGCCTCGCGGCCTGCGGCGTGGTAGGTGAACGGCGTGGACCCGGAAGTCTCGTAGGAAGAGCAGGCCGCGCTGTCGACGCGGAGATAGAGGGTGTCCATCATCATCGCGAACTGGCTGCCGTGGCTGCGCAGTACCAGCCGCCGAAGTAGCGGTGCATGGTGACCTCGCCGAGCGGCGCCAGTTGATCGGCGACATACTCGGCGAGGCTGCGGGAGCCACTCACGAGGGGAGGAAGAACCCGGTGATGTCGGCGAGTCGGCCGTCGCGGTGGAGCGCGGTGCTCACGCCCACCATGACGGGTTCGTCCTGCTCGCCGAGCTGGGTCCACCGTGCGAGCGAGCAGTCGTGGTGGTCGAGTACCTCGTCTATGCGGAACCGGTGCCCGGGGAAGGCCTGCGAATCCGGTCATGTAGGCGGCCAGCTCGGTCAGCCCGCTGACCTCCGTTCCTGGGTCCCGTTAGGCGATGTCCTCGACCGCCACCGCGCGAAGGTCCGCGAGCCGCTCGTCGGGGTCGGCCGACCAGCAGGCGGCATAGTTCGCCCAGAGCTGCTGTGAATCACTCATCGCTGTCCGTCTTTCTCGGGGCCGATCGACGCCAGCGCGCCGTCGGTGATGGTGTGCAGTTTCGTGCGGGGCGTGCCGGCCCTGACCAGCACCATGAGCCCCTGATAGAGCGCCAGCAGCCGGGCTGCCGACAACTCGACTTCCAGATCCGCCGACAGCAGGCCCAAGGCGCGGGCGCGCGTCGGCGCGTCGGCGCGTCGGCGCGTCGGCGAAGCCGGACTCGATCACGTCCAGCCCTCGGCGCACTCCGGCGGCGGCCTGCGGAACGGTGAAGGACTCCACGGCGGTGTTGGTGAGCAGACAGCCCGGATCGGGATCGAGGTCGGTATCGTACGCCGAGGTGAAGAACGACCGAATGCCCGCCACGGGGTCCGTCGGTTCCAGGAGATGGACCTGGACCCGGCCCTGCACCACCTGGTCGTTATAAGCGTCCAGGGCAGCGCGGAACAGGCCGTCCTTGCTTTCGAAGACCCGGTACAGGCTGCCCGGGTGCAGCCCGGTCGCCTCCTCGATATCCCGCAGCGAGGCCCCCGAGGTAGCCTCAGCGGCGGAACAGTCGCATGGAGGAGGCCAGCACTTCCGCCTGGTCCCAGAGCTGCTTGCGGCCCACCGACGCCTCCACAGTTGAACGATCGCTCACAAAAACAGCACGCCCGCGTGGACGGCCTCTCCCGTCCACGCAGCCCCGCACCGACGGATCCACGGGGATCGCAGCAACATCCCCGACAAATCGGACTGAGCACGCGACCCGTATCCGGCTGAGCGCGTGGACCGGTACACCGGCAGTCCCCTCACTCGATGACGCCACCGCGATCCGGCTCCTGGGCAGCCGGGCGGCATGACCGTCCCACGCGCCGTGCCGCTGGCCCCGGCCGGTCGCCGACACGCCCGTCGAGATCCCGGATTCCAAGGTCGGCCAGCTCGACTTCCTGCCCGCCGATCTGGGACCCGCCAGGAAACGCCCCTACCTCAGCCCCGCCTGGCACCACGCCTACAAGCCCGTCCGAACGCCGCGCCAAGGGCCACCGCATCGACATCGCCGACCCCAATATGCGCCTCGCGCACGGCCGCGTCGCCCAGACCATCCTCCTCGCCCTGATGATCCTCACGATCAACCTCGACATCCTGCGCAGCTGGACACAGACCAGCACACCCGCCGCCAAAAACGAGAGCACCGAGGAGAACCTCAGGAACGACGGACAACGGCCACCCATCCCGTCGGCCTCCGGGATTCCACCGCCTGCCGGCATCCGCACCACGCAGGCAACCTGACACCACAGCACCACGACACGGGCTTCGGCCTGCCCCGCGGCGCCCTCACCCCGTCTCCCGCACCGAATCACCACCGATATCCCGGCGACGCCCCCACCAATGACCACCGGTGACGCCCCGCACATTCGAACACCACCCGCAAACAACGAAGATCCCGCCCGATCTTCCGATCGGACGGGATCTCGTCAACTACCCCTGAGCTAACTCAAGAACAGTCGCGTTCCGGACGGACAGTGACTCAGGTGATGGCGTAGACCTTGTGGTTGGCGAAGGCGTCCATGGCGGTGGGTCCGAGTTCCCGGCCGAAGCCCGATGCCTTGGTGCCGCCGAAGGGGACCTCGACGGGGCCGCCGAGCCAGGCGTTGATGGCCACCGAGCCAGTGTCGATGCGTTCGGCGACTGCGATCGCGTCGTCGACGGCGCCGAACACCGACCCGCCGAGCCCGTAGACGGAGTCGTTGGCAAGGGCGACCGCGGCGTCGGCGTCGGGCACCCGGTAGATCACACCGAGTGGGCCGAACGCCTCCTCGTGGTAGACGCGCATCTCGGTGGTGACATCGGTGATCACCGCAGGCTTGAAGTACGCGCCGGGGCCCTCCACGCGGCCCCCGGGCACCAGCACGGTGGCCCCCTTGGCGACCGCGTCGTCGTAGAGGCTCTGCAGGTCGTCGGCGCCCTTCTCGGTCGCCATCGGGCCGACCGTCGTCTCCGGGTCGAAGGGGTCGCCGACCTTCTGGCCGGCGAAGCCGGCGGTGAAGCCCGCGATGAACTCGTCCGCGACGGCTTCGGTGACGATTATGCGCTTGGGTGAGGTGCAGGCCTGACCACCGATGACGAGACGGCATGCGACCGCGGTGCCGACGGCCGCCTGGAGGTTGGCCGAGTCGAGCACGATGAACGCGTCCGACCCGCCGAGTTCGAGCACCGCGGGTTTGACCGCGCGACCGGCTTGCGCTCCGACGATCTCACCGGCCTTGTCGGAGCCGGTCAGCGTGACACCCCGGACGCGGGAGTCCGCGATGAATGTGGAGATCTGGTCAAACGACAGCAGCGCCGTCCGGTACACGTCCTCAGGGAAGCCGGCGTCCGCGAACAGTTCGTCGAAGAGGAAGGTCGTGGCAGGGGTGACACTGGAGGGCTTGAGAATTACCGTGTTGCCGAGCATGAGATTCGGCACTGCGGCACGCATCGCCTGCATCAGTGGCGCGTTCCACGGTTCGATCCCCAGGACGACCCCGGTCGGCTCAGGCCGTACATAAGCCCGGCCGAAGTTCGGTACGTCCAGTTCCTTGCCTGCGAGAAGTTCCTTGGCGTTCTCCGCGTAGTACCGGAACACCGACGGTACGGCCGAAGCCTCGCCGAGTCCGTGCGACAAGGGGCGCCCCATCTCCAGGGACGACTCGCGCGCGAACGCCTCAGCGCGTTCCTCTGCGAGTTGACCCGCCTTGAGGAACAGCTCCACGCGCCGCTCCAGCGGGGTCCGCTTCCAGGAATGGAACGCTCGGTCGGCACGGGCCAGCAGGTCAAGGGCCTCTTCGTCCGTGAGCGCAGGATGCTCCTTGAGGGTTTCACCGGTAGCAGGGTTGACCGTGCGAATGATCTGGCGAGATTGCGTGGCTGCCAAGGTCAGAACTCCTTTACCCAAGCCTCGTCCGCTTCGACGAGGCAATTTTTCTATCGAGTGTAGTATTGCTTTGGCGTCAAAGCCAGAGGGCGGACGAACCTGCAGGTCCACGCATCACCTCCGATGCGACGGCAACCGATGCACGCCCCGGGCGCCACACACGGGCGCACCGAACCGCCACCTCGCGCCACCAGGGCCGGCCGCCCCGAACGCCCCTTGCCCGCGCACGCAGCGACTCGGGGTTCGCAACTGCACCGCACCACCACCTCGACCCCACTGCACCTCGGGGCGCCGGACGGCACGCCCCCCGGCCGCCTTGCCCGTCGAGCCGACCCGGAGAGCGGAAGCGCACGCACCCCTTCCCTTTTATTCGTCTGAGTGTAATATCCGGCCATAGTTTGGGAGGTTTGTGGGCCTTCTCATACCAGGCTCTGCGACGAAGGAGGGCACACCCATGTCCGAGCACGAATTCGACTACGTAATCGTGGGTTCGGGAGCAGCTGGCAGCGTCATGGCCGAGCGGCTGACCGCCGACGGCCGGAACAGCGTGCTTGTGTTGGAGGCTGGAGGACGCAACATCCGCCTGGTCACGCAAGTGCCGAAGTCGTTCTTCTTCACGGCGTACACGCCCGGCGTCTCCAAGCACTTCACCAAATCGTTCCCGACCGAGGAACTGCACCCCGGCTTCCGCGAGCACTGGACACGCGGCCGGATGACCGGCGGTTCCACCGAGATCAACGGGATGGTCTGGAACCGAGGATGGAAGGAGGACTACGACGCGATCGAGGCGGCAGGCAATCCGGGCTGGAACTGGGAGGTGTTCCTTGACGCGTTCAAGCGACTTGAGGACCATGAGCTGGGCGCAAACGAGCTGCGCGGTAGCGGTGGGCCGATCCACATCTCGCGGGCCCGTCCCGACGATCCGACGGTCGGGCTGTTCTTCCAGGCTGCGGGCTCGCTGGGTATCCCGACCGTGGACGACCCCAACGGCAGTGATGACGAGCGCGTGGCCTACACCGCCTCGAACATCCGCCACGGGTTTCGGGTCGGCGCCGACCGCGCCTTTCTGCGTCCCGCTCGGCGCCGCTCGAACCTCACCATCATCACTCATGCCGATGTGGACAAGGTGATTCTTGAGGGGCGCCGGGCGGTGGGCGTGAGTGCCCGCACCAAGAACGGCACAGTCGAGTTCCGGGCACGCCGCGAGGTGCTATTGGCCGCAGGCGCTCTGGACAGCCCGCTCGTCCTGGAACGCTCCGGCATCGGTGACCCCAAAATACTCACCCGTGCCGGCGTTCCGGTGCAGGTGGAGAGTCCGAAGGTGGGCCAGAACCTGAGCGAGCACCGGGGCATGAACGTCGTCTACGACATCGCGGACACACCGAGCTTCAACGGCCAGGTCAACACCCGGTTCAAGCAGTTCCTCACTGGCGCCAAGTACCTGTTCACACGCCGGGGGATCATCTCGTTCGGGGGCTACAACGCGCTCGGCTACTTCAAGAGCACACCTGACCAGCCCCGGCCGGACATCTTCGCAATGTTCGTGGCGATGAGCCTGCACCCCCAGAAGACGTTCTTCCCGAACGACGACCCCGGCCTGATGCTGCTGATGATGCCCATGCGTCCGAGCAGCCGGGGCTCCATCCACATCACCTCCCCCGACCCGGCCTCGCCCCCTGAGCTGATCACCGGGTTCCTGAGCACCGAGAAGGACCGCGCGACACTCGCCAACGGCGTTCGCCGGGCCAGGCAAGTCCTGGCTGCGGCCCCGCTCGGCAAGTACCTCGTCCGGGAGACTTTTCCCGGTGAGCGCGTGCAGGATGATGAGACGCTGATCGACCTCACACGCCAGTACGGAGCGACCGGA
Source organism: Streptomyces sp. NPDC001027 (assembly GCF_040299045.1). NCBI lineage: Bacteria > Bacillati > Actinomycetota > Actinomycetes > Kitasatosporales > Streptomycetaceae > Streptomyces > Streptomyces sp. NPDC001027. The sequence goes on along the minus strand of NZ_JBEPBI010000159.1, from coordinate 9,272 downwards.
TACCACTCACTCGGCACCTGTGCGATGGGGCCGGGCGATGACGACGTCGTCGACGCCGACCTCCGCGTGCGCGGCGTCGAAGGCCTGCGCGTCATCGACGCATCAGTGTTCCCGCACCTGACGTCCGCCAACAACAACGCGGCAACCATGGCAGCAGCACTCATCATCGCCGATCGCATCCTTGCCGGGAAGTAGACAGACCGGTTGTCGCACACCCCCGGCGGCGCGGGCCATGCGCCGGGGCGGCCCATGGGGCACGGGCCCGCGCAGCCTCGTCCGGCTCTGCGCGGGCCCTCCTCATGTCCGGCCGAGCAATAGTCCGGCGTGCGACCAGCATCCCGGTGGCGTGAGGTTCTGCGGCCAGGTGGGCGGCGCAACGACGCTGCCGGGGACAACGTCGACGCATCCGGGCGAACCCGATGAATCCTCTTGGCCCAACCTCTTGCGAGATGAGGAGGTCGGTGATTTATTACACCCTATGGAATATCAGGTAGTCATTCGTGGTGGCACGATCGTCGACGGCCTGGGCGGAGACCCATACGTCGGCGACGTCGCCGTATCCAATGGACTGATCGCAGCGGTGGGCGAGGTCAAGGGCGCGGGAGCGCGGGAGATCGACGCCACCGGCCTGCTGGTGACCCCCGGCTTCATCGACCTGCACACGCACTACGACGGGCAGGCGATCTGGTCGGATCGCTTGAACCCGTCATCCGGGCACGGTGTGACAACCGCCGTCATGGGCAACTGCGGAGTGGGCTTCGCGCCCTGCCGCCCGGAGGACCACGACGTGCTCGTGGACGTGATGGCCGGCGTCGAGGACATCCCCGACGTCGTCATGGTCGAGGGACTGCCCTGGGACTGGGAGACATTCCCGCAGTACCTCGACGCGGTGGACTCCCGGCCTCGGGACATCGACGTCGCACCGCTGCTGCCGCACTCCCCGCTACGGGTGTATGTGATGGGGCAGCGGGGCGCCGACCGGGAAGCGGCCACGCCCGAGGACCTGGCCAGGATGCGGGAGCTGGCCCGTGAGGCCGTCGAGGCCGGGGCGCTGGGCTTCGCCTCGTCGCACACGGGATTCCACCGAACCGAGAGCGGGGCCCAGATCCCCAGCTACCAGGCCGGGCGTGAGGAACTCCAGGCGATCGGCGCAGGGGTCGCCGACGCCGGCGGCGGGCTGATGCAGATCTCCGCGCCGGACGCCCTCGAGGGCGACTTCGAGGCGGCGATGCGTCCGGTGTTCGAGGCCGCCGGCGCCACCGGGCTGAACGTGACCTACACCCTGCCCATCGACAACGGCGGCCGCACCAACTGGGCCGGGGTGCTCTCGCTGGGCGAGGAGTACCAGGCGAAGGGGGTGTCCATCACCGCCCAGTTGTTCCCGCGGCCGATCGGGATGATCCTCGGGCTGGAGCTGTCGGCGAATCCGTTCGTGACCTATCCGAGTTACCGGACGATCGCGGACCTTCCGCTGGAGGAGCGGGTCGCCGAGATGCGCAAGCCCGACGTCCGCGCCCGTATCCTGGCCGAAGGTCCCACCGACGGGCATCCACTGCTGTACCTGCTGAACTGGCAATGGATGTTCGCCTTCGACGAGGAAACGCCGAACTACGAGCCGGATCCCTCACGGAGCATCCTGGCTCTCGCGAAGGCCCGCGGGGTCAGCCCTGAGGAGGAGGCCTACGACCGCCTGCTCGCACAGGACGGGCACGCCATGCTGTTCTCGGCGCTGGGAAACTTCCTGGACAACTCCCTCGACACTGTCGGCGAGTTGCTGCGCCGGGACGATGTGGTACTGGGTCTGGGAGACGGCGGTGCGCACTACGGCATGATCTGCGACGCCAGCTTCACGACGTTCGTGCTGACGCACTGGACCCGCGACCGGGCCACGGGCCGGTACACGATACCGACCGCTGTCCGTGAGCTGACCTCGGCGCCCGCGAGCGTCGCCGGCCTGGAGGATCGGGGCCGGATCGCGGTGGGCTACAAGGCGGACCTGAACGTCATCGACTACGACGGACTGCGGCTCCACATGCCGGAGGTCGTCCACGACCTGCCCGCCGGCGGGATGCGGCTGGACCAGCGCGCCGACGGTTACGTCGCCACCCTCGTCTCCGGCGAGGTGATCGCCGAACACAGCAAGCCGACCAGCGCGCGTCCCGGCAAGCTGGTCCGTGGCCGCCGGAACGCTCCCGCAGCGGCTGAGTGATCACAGGAGCGGTGTGCTGTGCTGATCTGCTGCCATCCCCCTTGAGCAGCGACGCGGGGCACACCGCTCCTGTGATCACACGATCGTCGCACTCCCCCGTACCGTCCGACGCGCCGAAGCCCTTCGGTCAACGAGCCGCCGGCCTCGCGTGATCGACCCCAGGCTCCGACATCCCGGTGCACTACGAATGCACCGGCCATGGCATCGGCCGCTGATCTCACGCCATGTCGGCCTCGGCAGGCCCGGCGCACGTGCCCGTGCACGTGCACGTTGCCGGAAGTGTCGCGTGGGACCATCGTTGGACGCAGGGCCCGGCGTCGACTCGTGAGGGCGTCATCCCGGGCACGCCTGCCGGCGCAACGACACCGCCGATCCGCCTGTCGCCCGGTCCGCTTGGCCTGCCCTTGGGCACCGAGTTCGAACTCAGCAGCCGCCCCGATCCCCTGCCTCAAGTTCTTGCCACCGACCGGCCAGCGCCCCGGGGCCACTGATCGAGTCCGGCGGCCCATGGCCCCACACGAGGCGTGAGCAGCCGGACCGGCGGTTTGTTCCGATATGGAGGAATTCATGAACAACGCGAAGACGCTTCGCACACTCCTGGAGGGCGACACGGCCGTCCTGGCGGCCGGCGTCCACGACGCCTTCTCGGCCAAGCTGGCCGAATCGACCGGCTTCAAGGCCTTGTTCATGAGCGGTTACGCGGTGAGCGCGGTCGTGAACGGAAAGCCGGACTGGAGCTTCAGCAGCATGGCCGACTTCCTCGGCGTCGCGCGCAACATAGTGAATGCCGTGGACATCCCCCTGGTCTGCGATGTCGACCAGGGCTTCGGCCCGGTCACCAATCTGATCCACACCGTTCAGTCATTTCAGCGCGCCGGGGTGGCCGGGGTCGTCGTCGAGGATCAGGTCTTCCCCAAACAGTCCTGCTACGAGGACGGGCGCGAGCTCTACCCTGTCCGGACGGCCGCGGCCAGGATCCGGGCCGCCTCCGAGACGAAGGAGGACCCGGACTTCATCCTGGTTGCACGCTCCGAGGCCAGCCGCATGGAGGGGCCGGGTGCCACCATGCGCCGCTTCGAGGCATATCTGGCGGCTGGCGCCGATTACGTGATCCCCGTCGACTGCGAGCCCGAAGACCTCGTGCGCTACTGCAAGGAACTGCCCGGCAAGGTGTTCGCCTTCGGCGGCGGCGCCGAGAGCCTGGATCTGGACAAGGCCGGGGCCAAGGCAATCCTGCACAGCGCCGACACCCTCCTCGCAGCCCATCAGGCGATGGAGACGCTGTACCGAGAGCTTCTCGACAAGCGAAGGCTCTCCCGCGAGTTCTACATCGCCCACCCCGGAAAGCACCCGAACGAACTCGACGCCGTCCTCGACCAGCCCTACTGGGAGACGGTTCGCAACCGGTACGAAGAGGGGCGGTGACCCCAGCGCCCCTGCAGCGCTGCGACCGGCGTGCGGCCGGCGGCCGTGCGGAACAGGTACGTACACGACGGACTGCCGCCACCACCCCACCAGGGGTGGTGGCGGCACTGGCCTCTCGAATTGAAACGTTCAATACCCCTATGACCCTCGATTGATACGGACGCCAGAGCACTCGTCAGGGATTTCTACAGAAGAGATTGCCTGAATCCGACTGTCCCACTAGTCTCCACGCCAATAATTGAAACGTATTAATCAGTCGTGGAGTGCTGAGCGAGGGAGTACGGCTATGTCGGAGCTGCCGCAGGACGCCCTGAGTCGCCGACACATGGTGGGGATCATCGGCGCGGGAGGGGCCGGGGCGGTGCTTCCTGCGGGCCTGGCGACGTCAGCCTCCGCAGCTCCGGTTGGCGGAGGTGCGACTCCTCCCGTATCGGTGGCCGGCTTGCAGGTCAATTCGGTCACCTCCCCGCTGGGTACTGAGTCGGCCCCGGTCTTCAGCTGGGTGCCGTATGTGGAGCGGCAGACGGCGTACGAAATCCAGGTGGGTACGGCCCCTGGCCGATGGAATCTGTGGAACAGCGGCAAGGTGCGCGGCTCCGACAGCGCCGCCGTCCCCTACGAGGGCCGGGAACTCGCCTCTCGTCAGGAGTGTTTCTGGCGGGTGCGGTCCTGGGACGCCGAGGGCAGGGCCTCGCGCTGGAGTGACACCGCGCGCTGGGAGACCGGGCTTCTGGCCGGGGAGTCGGAGTGGGGCCGGGCACGGTGGATCGGTGGCCGCCAGCCGCAGGACCACTGCTGGGAGGACGTCACCAAGACGGTTGTCTTCCGCGGCGGCACCGCACCGGCCACCGGACTGACCCTGCTGCTGCGTGCCGAGCCGATCGGCAAGACCTGGGGCGAGGCGCTGAGTTGGACCCTGCGCAAGACGGAATCCGGCACCGGCATGGAGCTGGTGATGGCGACCGTCCATTATGCGGGGAACACCTGGGTCGATGACGGTACGTCCGAGCCCGACTGGGGCCACAACCACTACGACCCTCAGAGCGAGACGAACCCCACGGCCACCGGAACACGGACCGTGACCGTCGCCACCGTCGCCGTGTCGGTGGACACCGGCCTCACAGTGGACAGTTGGGGCTCCCGCGACCACACCGTCGTCATCCAGGCCAAGGGCCTCTCGGTGACCACCACGGTAAACGGCGTCCACGTCGACTCCCGGACTCTCAAGGAGGACCAGATCCGGCGGCGCGGATCGATCGGTTTCGGAGCGGGCAGCTCAGCGGTCGTACGCAAGGTGAAGGTCACCGGGACAGGAGCCGCGGACTTCAGCTGCGACCTCGCTGGCGGCGCCAACCCCTTCGAGAGCGGCATCAGCACAGCCGGCGGTCTGACGTTCGTCGCCAAGAACGCGATGCTGCCCATCGCGAACCCGGCTCCGCTGCTGCGCAAAACAGCCGACCTCGCCCACGGCGACATCGCCACAGCGCGCCTCTACCTCAGCGCGGCCGGCAACGTCACGTTCACCATCAACGGCGAGCCCCTCACCACCGACGGCAGGAAGCCCGCGAAGGACCAATCGAACATCCCGCGTCTGCTGACCGATCACAGCACCTACGACCGCACCGTCTTCTACGACACCTTCGACGTCACCCGCCTGGTCCATGCGGGCAGGGAGAACGCGCTGGCCGCCGAACTGGGCCGCGGCTGGTACGGGGTGACCACCCCGCAAGAGTGGTACTGGCACCTCGCCCCCTATGTGGGCGCGCCGCGGATGCGGGCCATGCTGGTCGTGACCTACCGAGACGGGCGGACCACCACCGTGTCCACCGACGCCTCGTGGCAGACCGCGGACGGTCCCACACTCTTCGACTCCGTCTACTCGGGGGAGAAGTACGACGCCCGCCGCGCCGCCGAACTCGGCGACTGGCGCGCCGCCAGCCACCGTGCCCGGTCACGGTGGCAGCCCGCAACCGTACTGACGGCACCCGGCAGTTGCCAGAGCACCGCGCCCAAGTACCACGGCACACTGCCTGCCACCACGGTCCCGGAGGGATTCACCCCGGCCCGTGTCCGGGCCCACGAGGCGGAACCCGTCGTGGTCAACCAGACCCTGCACGCCCGCACACTGCGGCGCGCCGCTCCGGACGCCGACGTATGGATCGTCGACTTCGGGCAGATCCTCACCGGCTTCCCCCTCCTGTCCCTCTCCGGAGTGCCCCGGGCGTCGGCGGGTCTGACCCTGCGGATGAGCGGCGCGAACAAGGTCTCCGGCAAGGGAACGGCGGACGTCCCCCTCACCCTCGTCGAGGAGAACGTCTTCCACGACGCCAACCTGCAGACCAACTACTACACACTCGACTCCTCGGCCCGGCAGACTTGGGAACCCCAGTTCCATCACTGGGGCTTCCGCTACATGGAGGTCCGCCATCTCGAAGCGGTCCTCGGCCGCCCGGTGCAGTCCGAGCGCGACCTGAGCCTGTTCAGCGTGCACGTCGCCCGGTCGGGTTTCGCCCGCACCGGCGTCTTCACGACCGACAACGCGCTGATCAACCGCATCCAGCACAACCTGGAATGGGCTGAGCAGAACAACCTGGTCCAGAAGCCCACCGACACGCCCTCGCGCGAGAAGAACGGCTGGACCGGCGACACCATGGCCAGCTCCGAGTCGCAGCTCCTCACCTGGGACGTCAACGCCGCCTTCACCAAGTACCTGCGGGGTTTCCCTGACGGGCAGATCTCCACCGGCCAGCTCCCCATGATCCTGCCCGCCGCGAAGGGCGGATACGGCTACGACCACACCCCGGGCTGGTCGAAAACCTGGAAGGCGGTGCCCGCCTGGGATTCCGCCTACTTCGTCATCCCCCGCGAACTGCACAGGTACTACGGCAACAGCACCCTGTACGCCGAGCTGTACGACCACCAGGACGCCCTGCTCATCACCTATGAGTCCCTGTTCACCGAGGCCAACGGCTACCGCTTCACCGCCTCGCTGGGCGCCTACTCCGGAGCCGAGGCTCCCGGCGACAACGCAGTGATCAGCCTGGCCTTCTACATCCACTTCTGCGACTACATGGACGAAGTGGGTGAACTCCTGGGCAAAACCTCCAGGGCCCGCCACTACCGCACGCTGGCCGGCACCCTGCGCAGGGCCTTCATCGCCAACTACTGGGACACCGGCAAGAACTGCTTCACCAAGGGCAGCCTCTCCAGCGAGAACACCCTGGCCATCGCCTTCGACCTCGTCCCCGGCTCGGACCTTCCCACCAACGACCCCCGGCACCTCTCGGGCACCCGCACCCTGGCCCAGAACAAGAAGGCTCTCGCCAGACTCCTCGCGGACCGCCTCGTCGCCGCCGACCACCACATCCAGAACGACATGTACGGCTCACGCTATGAGTTCAACATCCTCGACGAATACGGCTACACCGACATCGCCCTGAAAGCCGTCACGCAGCCCGGCTATCCCGGATACGTGAACCAGATCGCACAAGGAGCCACCTCCTTGTGGGAGAACTGGGAAGTCGTCGTCGAGGGCGCTCGGCTGGAAGGCAGCGTCAACCACCACTACCGCAGCAGCGTGGCCACCTGGTTCTATCAGGGGCTGGCCGGCATCCAGCCGACCTCCACCGCCTACGAGACCCTGCGCATCCGGCCGTACATCCCCACCATCGCGGTCAACAGCAAGGTGCCGGCCTCCACCACCGACACCAGCCTCGAACCGGCCCCTCTCAACCACGTGGCCGCGACCCTGGACACGGTCCGCGGAACGGTCGCCTCCCACTGGACACGCCGCGACGACGGACGCATCCACCTCAAGGTCACCGTCCCGTACAACACCCTCGCCGAGATCTGGGTACCCACCCAGGGCAACAGCGTCACAGCACCGAAGAGCGCGGCATTCGTCCGCGAGGACACCAGCGGCGGCAAGCCTTACCGGATCTACCGGGCCACCGCAGGCACCCACCACTTCAACACCCCCCGCCCCTGGTAGACCCGCCGAGTTGCGTCGCTTGGTGCGGTGTCAGCCAGGGGACCACAGTTTGTCGCCATGGCGGCGTTTCGCTGTCCGGGAGCCCACGTGTCAGATTCCGATTCCCGCCTCGATCCCCGGGGTTCTCGCTGAACGAATTCGTCGGGAGGGTGTCATGAGTCGGCAAGACGTCAAGGATGAGGTCGTTCTTCTGCCGTCTGCCATGGGATCCGGGCAAGCGTTTCCTGCTGGTCTGCGTGCGCACTCCACAGCACGCTGCAAGCGAGAACCGCGGAGTTCGAGGACTGAGCGGTTCGCCACCACGTGCGCACGGGGATGAAGCTCACCTCGTACCGACCGAGGTGACCGGTGTGAGCGGCCACGCCGTCCTCGAGGCCCTGTCGCCGGGGGACGTTCCCCGGAGCGTCTTGCGGACCTGGCCGCAGGAAAGGCTCGTGTCAAGATCTCGATCCTGGCGGAGGCTCTGGACAGCGAGTCCGCCGACCACCACGCGTTCATCCTCCGACCCGATTTTGGGGGTCGGCCGGATGCCGCGGAGGTCATTCTCGCCGGGACCGGCGGCGACATGCGCCACCCCATCGCCCAGCACCCGGCCTCGTAGATCGGTGTATGCCCGGGCCGAACGAGTCCGCGGGCGTGAAAAGTCGGGGAGGACCCGGCCGGGCAGCACAATCTCGAGCGCATCCTGGGCATCGCGGCCATGGCCGCGATCAGGAACAAGCGGACCGGACCTGTCTCTCCACGTACGTCCGGCGCCGAAGGAAGCCAACAGCCTTGGACTCATGATCCGCTTCGAACCCGTTCCTACCACTTGACCAGCGCAGTTGCCGGGTCTTCGTGTCAGGTCCACGTTCACGTGTTAGCCGACAGGTGGTACAGCCGTCTGTCGCGTGGCGGGGTCCTTGCCTCCTGCAGTTCGGTCCCAGCCCCTCCGGCTGCCAGGAGCGCGCCCGGACCGGGACCGCCGCGCCCGAAAGTCCGCTGCGCGGTGGCGCGATGAACCGGCGGCACATCGCGGCGTCCGCCCGGCGTTCTCAGTCCTCGCGCTTCGCGGGGCGGTATGTCCCGACCAGGAGCAGACCCGTACTGGCCACGCCCACGCCCAGCGCGATCCACAGGCCAGCCCAGCCGTAGAGGTCGTGGCGGAGTCCGAGCGCCTGGTCGAGCGACCACTCGCCGGCTCCGAGCGTGCCGAGCGTCAGCCCGGTGACCGCGAGCACGGCGACGTACTCCCAGCCTTCCTTGAGGATGAAAAAGCCATTCCTGCGATGCCAGATCACGAAGGCGACGAGCATGACCGAGACTACCGCGGCGGCCGCGAGCGGCGTGAACAGACCGGCAACGAGCAGGACTCCGGCGCCGATCTCGGTGAGTACGCTGGCCCAGGCCTGCAACGCACCGTGTCTGAGTCCAAGGTTCTCGAACCAGCTGGCGGTGCCCTTGACCCCGCCGCCACCACGCCAGTGGTGATATCCGTGAGCTATGAACGTGCCTCCGACGGTGACGCGCAGTATGAGCAGAACGGCGTTGACGGCGGTGATGTCGTTGCTCACGGCGGTTCCTTCCCGATGCGCGGGCGCGCCCCGCGCTTGTTCTGATGGTCCGAGTCGCTACGTGCCGTTCCCGCCACCCGAGGGCACTTCTGTG
>NZ_JBEPBI010000158.1:0-18111 GCF_040299045.1 Streptomyces sp. NPDC001027 | reverse complement strand
CTGGCGTTCGATCCGGCGCTCTTGTAGATCCCCCACCAGCGCCGGAGCCGCGAGGACGAGGAAGAGGGCCAGGACGGTGAGGTACTCGCTGAGTGCGTTCATGAGGTAAGCGTCGTACACGCCGAACGCTGCTGACAGTGGCAGGACTGCCGTACATCTTCAAATTACTGCCACTCGGGGGGCACACTGGCGGCATGCTGAAAAACGTGGCGGCGATTCTGCTGGACGGTGTGCACCCCTTCGAACTCGGCGTCGTCTGCGAGGTCTTCGGGATCGACCGCAGCGACGAGGGGCTGCCGGTCTACGACTTCGCCGTCGCCTCGGCGGAGGGGCCGACGCTGAGCACCCACGCCGGGTTCACCTTGAGCACCCCGCACGGTCTGGAGCGGCTGGAGAGCGCCGACCTGATCGCGGTGCCGGCCGGCGACACCTACGGCAGGCGCGACTTCCCCCCGGAGCTGCTCGACGCGCTGCGCCGGGCCGTGGACCGCGGCACGCGGGTGCTCAGCGTCTGCTCGGGGGCGTTCGTGCTGGGCGCGGCGGGGCTGCTGGACGGCCGGCGCTGCGCGGTGCACTGGCGGCACGCCGAACAACTGGCCCGGCAGTATCCGCGCACCGTCGTGGAACCGGACGTGCTCTACGTCGACGAGGACCCGGTGATCACCTCGGCCGGGACGGCCGCGGGCATCGACGCCTGTCTGCACATCGTCCGCAAGGAGCAGGGGCCGGAGGTCGCCAACCGGATCGCCCGGCGGATGGTGGTGCCGCCGCACCGGGACGGCGGCCAGGCCCAGTACATCGAGCGGCCGCTGCCCCGGTCGCGGTGCGACACCGTCGGCGAGGTGCTCGCGTGGATGGAGCAGCACCTCGACCAGGAGATCACGGTGGAACGGCTCGCGGAGCGCGCCCACATGTCCCCGCGCACCTTCGCCCGCCGTTTCCAGCAGGAGACGGGCACCACCCCCTACCGGTGGCTGCTGCGCCAGCGGGTGCTGCTGGCGCAGCAGTTGCTGGAGGCCACGGACGAGACGATGGACGCGATCGCCTGGCGCACCGGGTTCGGCACGGCGGGCGCCCTGCGCCACCAGTTCGTGCAGGCGCTGGGGACGACCCCCAACGCCTACCGGCGCACGTTCCGGGGCCCGCAGGCCGTCGCCTGAGCCGCGGCTCTCACCCGGGTACCGCCCGCAGCAGCAGCCGGCGCGGCCGCAGTGTGATGCCGATGTGCGTCCGGTTGTCGGAGCCGGGGGCCGGCTCGAAGCGGAACGCGTTCGCCACCACCGCCGCGATCAACGTCAGCTCGGCCATCGAGAAGTGGTCGCTGGGGCACTTGCGGTTGCCGACGCCGAACGGCGTCATGGAGTACTTCGGCAGGTCCGCGGAGCGGCCGGGCAGCCAGCGGTCGGGGGCGAACTCCGTGTGCCGCTCGTACGACCGCGGATCGCGCTGAACCGCGTACGGGCTGTAGACGATGTCGGCCCCGGCGGGAATGCGGTATCCGCCGAGCTCCGTGTCGGTCACCGCGCGCCGGGTCAATATCCATACGGCGGGATAGAGCCGCATGGTCTCGACGACGACATTGGCGGTGTGCTGGAGCTTTCGGACGTCGTCGAATGCGACCGGCCGGTCGCCGACAACGTTTTTCACCTCTTCGCGGATCTTGTCCACTTGATCCGGATGCTCGGTGAGGACATGGAGCAACGACATGACCACCGAGCCGGCGGTTTCGCTGCCCGGGGTGAGTATCGCGACGACCTGGTCGTGGATCTCCTGTTCCCCGATCGGGTCGCCATTCTCGTCCTTCGCCTCCAGCAAAGCTGTCAGCAAATCGTCCGGTTTTTGACCGGATGCCCTGCGGTCGGCGATGATCTCGTCCACCAGCCGGTGCAGATCGGCCAGCGCCCGGTTGAATTCCCGGTTGGCCGGAATCGGTACCCGATAAAGCGGCCCGAGGGGTACGACCATGCGCTGGTACATGCCGGCGAACAGCGTGGCGAGCGCGGAGGTGATGCGCTCGGACCGGGCGTCCATGTAGCTGCCGCGCATGAGGCAGCGGGCCGAGATGCGCACGGACACCCGGAAGGCCTCCGCGGTGACGTCGAGGACCGCGCCCCTCGTCCAACGCTCGACGAGCGCGTACGCCTCCTCCTCCATGATCGGGCCGTAGCCGGGGATGGCGTCGAGTCGGAACGCGGGCTGGATCGTGCGCCGCTGGCGGCGGTGCAGCGGCCCGTTGGCCGTGGCCACGCCCTCTTTGCCGAGCAGGCTCTCGAGGGACTCCCACAAGGGGCCGGAGATGATGTAGTCGGGACTGAGCGCCAGGGCCCCGGTGAGGCCGGGCGCGGTGACGGCGTACACCGTCTTGGGGCCGAGCCTGAGACGGACCACGTCGCCGTGGTCGCGGAGCTGGGCCAGGAAGGCCAGCGGATCACGGGCCAGCTTCCAGCCGTGCCCGAGGAGCGGCACCCTGCCGCCCGCCAACGGTGGCTCGCGCAGTTCGGGCGCCTCGGCGGTCGCGGGTTTCATCGACTCGACGGTCATTTCTCACCTGCCGCTTCGTTGTTGACGTACGGGGGCGTGGACCGGTCGTCCCAGCTGTCGACCATGTAACGGCCGGACTCGTGATGGAACCAGTAGACGGAACTGAACCAGTTCCGCATATTGCCGAGGCAGGCTCGCACGGCGGCGCCGATTTGCATTCCGCGGACCGTCCCGTCGGAGACTCGGTCGGCGAGCCTCAGGACGTCCTTCTCAACGGCCAGGAACTCGGATATGCACTGTTCGACGCGTCGCCTTAAATCCTCGACAGCCTCTTCGAGAGTCATTCCCTGATGGGTGACGAGGCTGATTCCGAGATTGTGCACCTCATCGCCCGCCAATTCCTTGGGCAGCGAGCAGAGGTCGTTGTACCAGGCGGCGAAGTCCTGACTCAGCAGTGCGGCGCGCCGGTAGGACGGGTGTTTCCGCACCGAGTCCGGGAGTTCGCATCCCGCGCTCGTCTCCAACAGGTCGGTCCAGATCCAGTGCGCGAAGGTGAGCCGGCGCAGGGCGAGATATTCCTCGACACCGGGAATGCGCCCGTCGACACGGTTGTGGAATTCCCGGTCGTACGCCTCGATCACGGTGTGGAAGTGCCGGGCGAACCGGGCGTTCCAGGTGCCGGGAAGGAAGGAGTACAGCCGGCCCACGCCGTCCGCGAGCCCGGCGACCAGCGGATCCGGGTGGGTCAGATGCTCAGCCGGGGCGTCCAGGGCGGCGTGCAAGCGGAACCTGAGCTGCCGCCAGGAGGACACCCGGCCGTGCACGACGTCACGGTCGTGCCGGTCGTCCCAGACGAAGAACCAAGCGCTGTAGTCGGCTATGGCCTGCATGACCTCGTCGGGCGCTCCGAGGTAGTAGCCCGCCATCAAGTCCGTGTAGCAAAGGCCGTCGGCATATTCTGCGACCTTCTCCGCCGGCATCAACCGCTTTTCCAGCAGCCAGGAGCGGGTGTTCTCCTGCAACCGGGGCCAATATGGGTGGAGTTGCCGGGGAAAGGCCGCCTCGATGACCGGAAGAGAGAGCGAGGGAGGGACCGCGGGTGCGGTCACCGTGGTGCTGTATGTGGTGCTGTATGGGAAAGCTGGCACGAACAACCCCTCTCAGCCGCCAGTGGGCGCACACCCCTCCCGCCGTGCCGGGCGTGCGCCGTTGCGTATCCCCGCTCATCCCATTCAGCACTACAACTGACCGTTCTGGGAACGGATTTGCTTCATTCACTACCCCAAGATGCCGAGAATCCGCCCCCACGTGACTGGTTACGGGTCAGCAGATGTGTAGTAGATGTGCGTAAGCGATCGAACGTCCGTCGGACACACGAACGACGCCTGTCCGGGGAAAGTCCGGACAGGCGTCGTGTGCGCGGGTGCGGGTGCGGGTGCGGGTGCGGGTGCGGGCTCAGTCGTTGGCGACGACGGGGTAGCGAGGCTCGTTCTCGGCCATCTGCCGCAGCGCGTCCTTGCGTTCGCGCTTGGAGAGCCGGTCGATGTAGAGGTACCCGTAGAGGTGATCCGTCTCGTGCTGCAAACACCGTGCGAAGTACCCGGTGCCGCGCACCTTGATCGGGTTGCCCCGCTCGTCCTGCCCCGTCACTTCGGCGTAGTCCGGACGGGCCAGCGGCGCGTAGGCGGTCGGCACCGACAGACACCCCTCGTTGCTGTCGTCCAGCCGGCGCCTGTCCGCGGGCAGTTCGACGAGCTTCGGGTTGCAGACGACGCCGACGTGCCGGGCGCCCTCGTCGTCCGGGCAGTCGTAGACGAAGACCTTCAGGTCCACGCCGATCTGGTTGGCGGCCAGGCCCACGCCCTCCGCGGTGCGCTGCGAGGCGAACATGTCGTCCACCAGTTTCAGCAGCTCGTCGTCGAACGCGGTGACGTCCTTGCACTCCTTGTGGAGCACCGGGTTGCCGACGACCGTGATCGGCCGCGAGGCGCCGCGCTCGCGGTGGGCCCGCTCGCGCTCCTCCGTCTCCTCGGTGTCGATGACGAAGCCCTCGTCGTCCACGGGGAGCACGCCCCCGTGCTGCTGATCGGTGTCCTGCTGCGCCATGACCGACGTATGCCTTCCTGACTGTGTCCTGCGAGGCCTGCCCTCGGACCCCCGCCCGGGGGTTCGTCGCTGATACAGGGTACGGGGACGGCTAACAGACCTCTTCCAGGTCCCGCCAGTCGCGGGTGTCCGGGCTGTCCGCGACCCACCCGTCCAGCAGCCCCCGCACCAACGAGGCGGGCGCGGCCACCCCGCACTCCCGCTCCGGCGCCCACAGCTGCCCGTCGGTCACGTGTCCGAGCGGGCCCGGGTGCCCCGGCTCGCTGTGGTCGTGCGGGTCGAGGTGCTCGCCGTCCCCCTCGTCGGAGGGCATCCGCGACTCCGAGCACATCCGGCACAGCAGCCGCACCGAGGACGACCAGTCCTCCGCCGCGAAGCCCGCGTCGGCGGCCAGCTGCTCCAGCGCGTCGCGGTCGGTCTCGGAGGCCGCCTCCAGCAGGACCACCCAGGTCGGCACGGGGGACGGGGCCCACAGCTCGATCTCGTCGAAGACGGGGTAGGAGTGGCCGGCGGAGGTGGTCCGCTCACCGTGCGGGACCCCGTCGTGCAGCACGACCTCGCCCCAGCGGCGGCCGGAGGAGGGCAGCGGGATCGACAGCACCTCCATACGGGCGGGATCCAGCCGCCGCCCCCACACCACCTCGGCCTCGCCCTCGGGCGACAGCCGTACGGCCGCGCTGCCCAGCTCCATCCCGACGGGCTCGCCCGCGCCCGTGGCCTCGCCCGGCACGTGCAGCCCGTACGCCTGCCAGGCACGGCGGGCCAGCGGCCAGTCCTGCAGGGCGGTGGCGGCGATGCCCACGTTCCACCAGTCGGGGGCCCCGGCCTCGCGGTCGAGCAGGGCGACGGCGCGCAGCCCGGCCGTGCGGGCCTGCTCCCAGTCGTGCCGGAACTTGTGCAGCAGGGCGAGGTTGAACCAGGACTCGGAAAGCCAGGGTTCCAGGTCGGCGGCACGTGTCAGCAGCGCGCCCGCGTCCTCGTACCGCCCGTCGCCGATCAGCGTGAACGCGCGGTCGGTGGCCTGCCGCCAGGAGGCGGAGGGCCGGTGCCGTCCCTTGCCGAAGATCCTCACGATTCCCGCCTGCCAGTTCCGTTCTGTGGGCTGGCCAGTGCCCCCGGACACTCTCTCCCTCGCATCCAACCACGTGTGGCCGGAAGGCGGCTCATTACCCATGGGTTACCCACCCACGGGCAGGGTCAGACCCGTCCTCGAAAGCACCCTGGCCAGGGCCTCCACCACCTCCGGCGCATACTCCCGGCCGGTGCCGAGGCGCAGCTCCTCCAGGGCGGTGAGAGGCCCGTCGGGACCGCTGCCCCGCACCCGCTCCTCGTATGCGTTCACCGCCCGGACTATGCGGGCGGCCACCGGTTGCTCCGGGTAGGGGTCGGCCTGCCGCTCGACGACCGTCGCCACCTGGGCGCTCACCCCGGTCTGGCGGACGACGGCCCCGCCGAGCAGCGCGATCCGCCGCTGCTCGGCCGCCGGCAGGCCCGCCGTGGCCCCCGCCGGCACCGGGTCGACGAGGCTGAGCTGCCCGATGTCGTGCATCAGGGCGGCGTACTCGAGGACGGTCAGCTCGGGCTCCGGCAGCCGCAGGTCCCGGCCCACCGCCTGGCTGAGCGCGGCGACCCGGCGGGCGTGCCCGGGCGGGGTGTACCCGGCGATCTCGGTGGCCCGGGCCAGACAGGCGATGGTCTGCCGGTAGGTGGCGCGGACGGCCGCGTAGCGGCGCAGGGACAGCTGGGTGAGCAGCAGCGGCACCGAGAACACGGGGAGCGCCCACAGCCCGACGACGGCCACCGCGAGCGCCATCACCGCGCCGGTCGCGCACACCGCCGACCCGATCCCGGGCACCGACCGCAGCTCGTCGCGCAGCAGCGGGGGAAAGGGCCAGCCGGTGCGGGAGCAGGCGAGGGCGGCCGCCACCACGGCGTCGCACAGGACGGTCAGGACCAGCAGCGCGAGCAGCAGCAGCGCGTACGCGGGGCCGCTCCAGCCGTCGAAGGCCCCGCGGTTGTACAGCGGCTGGAAACAGACGGCTGCGAACCCGACGGCCAGCACGCGCCGGACCAGATGGTCGAGGACCCGCTCCTGCCCCCGGGCCAGCTGGGGCACGCTGCCCAGCAGGGAGGCGGCCGCGACCACCGCCACGGCCTGCGCGACCCCGTGGTGCGTGGGATGCCCGGCGTGCTCCCCGACCAGGGCGTACGCCAGCGACCCGGCGGCGCCGAGCGGCGCGGTCTCGCGCAGTCCCGGCCCGCTCGCCGGGCCCGGGTCGCCCGGGCGGAGCCGGGAGCGCGCGAGGGCCGGCTCGCCCAGGGCCACGAGGATGCCGAAGGCGAGCGCGACGGGGCGCTCCCGCAGGCCCGTCAGGAAGGTGACGAGGAGGCAGCCGGAGGCCAGGAGGGCGGCGGTCGCGTAGAGGGCGACCAGGGCACGGCGGGGGGCCGTCGGCGCGCCCGGCTCGCGGAACGGGGTCACCGGCGCGCCTCCGAGCGGTCGTCGGGCGCCGGGGCGGGGGCCGGCACGCCGGGCCGGGTCTCCTCGGCGGTCACCACCGGGCGCCAGCCGTCCCGGCCGACGACCCGGGTCAGCGCGGTGACCATCCGGGGGTCGAAGTGGGAGCCGGCGCACCGCCGCAGCTCCTCCAGGGCCGCCTCCACCGGCCGGGCCCGGCTGTAGGAGCGGGTGGAGGTCATCGCGTCGAAGGCGTCCGCGACGGCGACCACCCGTGCGGACTCCGGGATCTGACCGCCCGCCAGTCCGTAGGGGTAGCCGCTGCCGTCGATGCGCTCGTGGTGGTGGAGGATCGCCGAGCGCGCCTCGCCGAGGAAGGAGATGCCCCGGGTGATCTCGTGCCCGTACTCGGGATGCAGCTCGATCACCCGGCGCTCCTCGGGCGTGAGCGGCCCGTCCTTGCGCAACAGCCGGGTGGGCACGCCGAGTTTGCCGACGTCGTGCAGGATGCCGGCGAACCGGAGCACCTCGATCCGGTCGTCGTCCATGCCGAGTTCGCGCCCGATCATCATCGAGGCCTGGCCGACGCGTTCGCTGTGGCCGCGCGTGTAGCCGTCCTTGAGGTCGACGGCCTGCACCAGGGCGCGGATGGTCGCCTGGTGGGCGGCGCGCTCCCGGTGGTACTGGGCGAAGACCCACCAGGACACCGCCATCGGGAAGAGCACCAGCAGCGCCGCGACGGGGCCGTACGGGCTGCTCCACAGCACGGCCGTCATCAGTCCGGCGAGGCCGTGCACGGCGACCGGGGCGAGGGAGCGCAGGAACAGCCCCTGGCAGACCGCCCGCGGCGGGAGCCCCTCGGCGAGCGCCAGCATCCCGCCGTCGAGGAGGGCGAGCGCGGCGCAGAACACCAGGACGGCCGCGCCCGCGGGCAGGAACGCGGACGGCAGGTCGGAGCCGGCCACCGCCGCGCGTCCGCCGAGCGCTTCGTGCGCCCGGGCCGCCAGCCACACGGCGAGCGACGACTCGGCGGCCCGCCAGACGCGACGCAGCAGGCGGGGGCGCTGTTCGACGGGCGAGAACAGCGCGCCGGGCAGCGGGACGAGGGCGGCCGCGGAGGGCGCCAGCAGGAAGGCGCCGGCCAGCAACACGGGGTGGAGGGTGGCGGCGAACCTGCGCCGGGCGATCTGCTCGCCCGCCGCGTACACCGCGGCCAGCAGGGCGACGGCCCACCAGGGGGTCGGCGCGCCGGGGAGCGAGGAGAGCGTGCACAGCAGTGCGCCGAGGGCGACACAGGCGACGTAACCGCGCGCCCGCGCCGGAATCCCCTCCATGGCCACTCCCCCCAGCCGTGCCTGCCCGGGCTCAGGAGCCTAGGACGGCCGGGGGCGGGCCGCGGGCGTATCACCCGCGGATTAGCACATTCGGGTGACGGCGGCGCTCTTCGGGCCCGGAGCTCGCCGACGGCGGGCGAGCGCTCGGGGCCGGTGGGTCAGGACTCCTGGGAAGTGGCCGGCGCCGTCGCCACGTCGTGCTCGGGGACGGCCTGCCCGGAGCGGATCAGGTCGATCCGGCCCATGACCTTGGCGCGCAGGTCGGTCGGCACGTCGTCCTGTCCGCAGCACCGCTTGACCAGCTTCTTCACGGCCTCTTCCAGCCCGTACTTCTCCAGGCAGGGCGAGCACTCCTCGAAGTGGTGCTGGAACTTGTCCCGGTCGAGAGGAGGCATCTCGCTGTCGAGATACTCGTACAGGTGGTCGAGGACCTCACTGCAGTCCGTCTCGTGCGGATCTCCGCAGCTCATGAGCCCGAACCTTTCGCTTCGTTCGACTCTCCGGCGCCGGCCGGGACCAGTCCGCGCTCACGGGCGTAGTCCTCGAGCATGCCGCGCAGTTGACGGCGGCCCCGGTGCAGCCGGGACATCACCGTGCCGATGGGTGTCCCCATGATGTCCGCGATCTCCTTGTACGCAAAGCCCTCTACGTCCGCGAGATACACGGCGATCCGGAACTCCTCCGGAATGGCCTGAAGCGCTGCCTTCACGTCCGAGTCGGGCAGGTGGTCCAGCGCCTGCGACTCCGCGGAGCGCAGACCCGTGGACATGTGCGACTCGGCGCGCGCCAGCTGCCAGTCCTCGATCTCCTCGGCCGCGCTGCGCTGGGGTTCGCGCTGCTTCTTGCGGTACGAGTTGATGAAGGTGTTGGTGAGGATCCGGTAGAGCCAGGCCTTGAGGTTGGTGCCCTCCCGGAACTGGTGGAAGGACGCGTACGCCTTGGCGTAGGTCTCCTGCACCAGGTCCTCGGCGTCCGCCGGGTTGCGCGTCATGCGCAGGGCGGCCGAGTACATCTGGTCCAGGAACTCGAGCGCGTCCCGCTCGAAGCGCGCGCTGCGCTCTGCGGTGGACTCCGCACCCGTCGCCCCGCTCACGCCCTGGCCCTCGGGCAGCTCCGCCTGGCCGTTGTCGGTCCCTGCGTCGGTACCGGTGACCGGACCCACCTCCTTAAGATCGCGGGCAGAATCGAAACCGATCCCACTCGAATCGGAGGATAGACGACTACCCGTGCCTGCCGCCGCTCGAACAGGAGCGATCTTGGCCGCGTGCAGCACCGTCCAGTCGAGGGCGGTACGGCTCGGGCAGATGGTCGAACCCATGCGGAGGACTTCCTCTCCCACTGACGTCGGTGCCGGATGTTCAGCACTTCTGTCCGCCTCAACAGCGAGGCCGCCCTCCGCATTCCCCCGCCCTCACCCGAGCGACCCGATCCACCGCACGACCGCGTCGGTGACGGTCTGCAGCGTCTGTTCGCCGGTCACGGGGGCCCGCTTCGGGACGGCGAACCCGTGATCGCCGTACGGCGCCTCGACGAGCTCGTACGGCCCCTCGGGGAACTCCTCCGGCTTGCCGAACGGGTCGTTGCCGCCCTGGACGACGAGGGTGGGCGCCCCCGCGCCGAGCAGCTCCCCGGCGCGGGACCTCTCCGGCTTCCCCGGCGGGTGCAGCGGAAAGGAGAGCGCGAGCACCGCGTGGGCGCCGAGCTCGGCGGCGGTGCGGCAGGCCACCCGGGCCCCCGCCGACCGGCCGCCGGAGATCACCGGCGCCCCGGACGCGGTGACGGCCGGCCAGATCCCGCGCCAGCCGACGTCCAGGGTCTTCGGCGCGGCAGCGACCTTTCGGCCGGCCACCCGCCAGGGCTGCTCGACGAGGGCCACGCTCACCCCGTGCCCGGGCAGCACGTCGGCGAGCGCCTGGAGGTCGCGGGCGTCGACGCCGCCGCCCGCCCCATGGCCGACGGCGAGGACGAAGGCCGGTTTCCGGGCCCGGCGCCAGGTGATGCGGGCGGTCCCCGCGTCGGTCTCGACGGTTTCGGTGATCACGTCAGAAGAGTGTGCCCTCCTCCGGGCCCTCCAGCTCCTTCAGCAGCTCCGCGCCGTTGTTGCGGACGTTGCTGACGGCCGTCGAGACCGGGTAGGCGCGCATCAGCCCCTCCGCCGGCGGCTCGAGGAGCGTGCGCAGGGCGTCGACGTCGGTCCGCGCCGGGTCGAGCCAGTCGTCCCAGCGGTCGGGGGTGAGCATCAGGGGCATCCGGGGGTGGATGTCGGCGAGGGCGTACGGGCCGTCGGCGGGGGCCACGGCGAGCGGGGAGGTCTCCGCCTCGGTGGTGATCACCGAGCACGTCGCCCACCAGGCCTGCGGGTGGTCGTCGGGCAGGGTCCGGTCCCGCCAGAACTCGTACAGCCCGGCCATCGCGAAGACCGAGCCGTCGGCCGGGAGGACGAAGTAGGGCTGCTTGCGCGGCCGCTTCTTCTTCCCCTCCACCTCGAGATCCCGCTCCTGGACGCCGGTCACCCACTCGTAGTAGCCGTCGGCGGGCAGGATGCAGCGCCGGGCGGCGAAGGCCCGGCGATACGACGGCTTCTCGTGCACCGTCTCCGCGCGCGCGTTGATCATCCGGGCGCCGCCCTCCGGCGTCTTCGCCCAGGACGGCACCAGCCCCCACTTCAGCCTGCGCAGCTGACGAACCGGGCGCTTGTCGGCGGCGTCCTTCACAGGACGGTCGAGAACGGCGTAGACCTCCTTGGTCGGCGCCACGTTGTAGTCGGGCTCAAGGCTCTCCTCGGGCTCCCACTTCTCGACTTCAAAGATTCCTGCGAGATCCTCGGGCCCACGACTGGCTGCATACCGTCCGCACATACGTGCCACACTGCCAGGCCGACCCGCCACCCTGCCACCACCACCCGGCCACGACCGCCCGGCCACGACCGCCCGGCCACCGCCACCCGGCGCCGGCGCCCCCGCGCCGGCCCGCGCATCACGAGAGGGAGCCACCCCCGACCATGGCCAGCACCGCCGCCCTCGCGCTGCCCGACCTGTGGGACCGTCTCGTCGGCACCCAGACCGACCCCGACCTGTGGGTGGTGATCGCCACCGCGGTGGCGGCGCTCGCGGTCGTCGTGCCGCACCGCCTGTGGCGGGTCTCCCGCAACGCGATCACCATCGCCCACGAGGGCGGTCACGGCCTGGTCGCGCTGCTGACCGGACGCCAGCTGACCGGGATACGGCTGCACTCCGACACCAGCGGCCTCACCCTCAGCCGGGGCAAGCCGCACGGCCTCGGCATGATCCTCACCGCGGCGGCCGGCTACCCCGCTCCCCCGCTGCTCGGCCTGGGCGGCTCCGCCCTGCTGGGCGCCGGCCGCGTCACCCTGCTGCTCTGGGTGGCGACGGCACTGCTGCTGGCGATGCTGGTGATGATCCGCAACGCCTACGGCGCCCTGACGGTCGTCCTCACCGGCGGCGCCTTCCTGCTCGTGTCCTGGCTGGCGGGTCCGCAGGTGCAGGCGGCGTTCGCGTACGCGGTGGTGTGGTTCCTGCTGCTGGGCGGAGTCCGTCCGGCGTTCGAGCTGCAGGCGAAGCGGTCCCGCGGCGGCGCCGGGGACTCCGACGCGGACCAGCTGTCGAGGCTGACCCACGTACCGGCCGGCCTGTGGCTGTTCCTCTTCCACGCGGTGAGCCTGTGCGCGCTGCTCGGCGGGGGCAGGTGGCTGCTGGGCCTGTAGCGCCCCGGGCCTGTGGCGCCCTGCACCGGCGGCGGCCCGCACCGGTGGCGGCCCGCTCGCCCGCGGGGCCGCCCGCCCGCGGCCTGCCTGCGCGCTCGGCACGACGGCCGCACGCCGGCGCCGTGGCGTCGCGCCCCGCCGCGCGCCCTGCCCGGCGCACGCCTCGCCCCGCCTCGCCCCGCCCCGGCACGCGGCGGGCACGGCGCGCTCGCGGCCGAACGACGGGCTCCCGAGTTCATTAGAGTGGAGTCCATGGCCCCGAACCCCGCCCACACCGCCCTCTGGCCCGCCCCGCACGCGAGCGAGGCCGTCGACGCGACGGTCCACGTGCCGGGGTCGAAGTCCGTCACCAACCGCGCGCTGGTGCTGGCCGCCCTGGCCTCCGAGCCCGGCTGGCTGCGCCGCCCGCTGCGCTCCCGCGACACCCTGCTGATGGCCGACGCCTTGCGGGCCATGGGCGTCGAGATCGAGGAGACGGTGTCGTCCAGCTCCACCGGCGGCGCCGGGAGCGCCGAGCGCGCGGGCGAGGCGTGGCGGGTGCTGCCCGACGGCCTGCGCGGCCCGGCCACGGTGGACGTGGGCAACGCGGGCACCGTGATGCGCTTCCTGCCGCCGCTCGCCGCCCTGGCCGACGGCCCCGTCCGCTTCGACGGCGACCCGCGGTCCTACGAGCGTCCCCTGCACGGCGTCATCGACGCGCTGCGCGTCCTCGGCGCGCGCATCGACGACGACGGCCGCGGGTCGCTGCCGCTGACCGTGCACGGCGGCGGCGCGCTGGACGGCGGCCCGGTGGAGATCGACGCCTCCTCCTCGTCCCAGTTCGTGTCGGCCCTGCTGCTGTCGGGGCCGCGCTTCAACCAGGGCGTGGAGGTCCGGCACATCGGCTCCTCACTGCCCTCGCTGCCGCACATCCGCATGACGGTCGACATGCTGCGCGCGGTCGGCGCCCAGGTGGACACCCCGGAGTCGGGCGGCGAGCCCAACGTCTGGCGGGTCACGCCGGGCGCCCTGCTGGGCCGGGACCTCACGATCGAGCCGGATCTGTCCAACGCCCAGCCGTTCCTGGCCGCGGCGCTGGTCACCGGCGGCCGGGTGCTGATCCCGGACTGGCCGGCCCGCACCACCCAACCGGGTGACCGGCTGCGCGAGATCTTCACCGAGATGGGCGGTTCCTGCGAACTGGCCGACTACGGCCTGGTCTTCACCGGCTCGGGCTCGATCCACGGCATCGACGTCGACCTGGGCGACGTCGGCGAGCTGACGCCGGGCGTCGCGGCGGTCGCCGCCCTGGCGGACTCCCCGTCCACCCTGCGCGGCGTCTCCCACCTGCGGCTGCACGAGACGGACCGGCTGGCCGCGCTGACCAAGGAGATCAACGAACTGGGCGGGGACGTCACGGAGACCGCCGACGGTCTGCACATCCGCCCGCGCCGGCTGCACGGCGGGGTGTTCCACACCTACGACGACCACCGCATGGCGACGGCCGGCGCGATCATCGGCCTGGCCGTGGAGGGCGTGCAGATCGAGAACGTGGCGACGACGGCGAAGACCATGCCGGACTTCCCGGAACTGTGGACCGGGATGCTCGGGGCGTAGGGACTTCTGCCATGCGCCGCTACGGCAAGCACACCGACGAGGACGACATCCGCAGCCGCCCCAACCGCAAGGGCAACCGGCCGCGCACCCATATCCGGCCCAAGCACGAGGACTCCGTCGAGGGCATGGTCCTCACCGTCGACCGCGGGCGGCTGACCTGCCTGGTCGAGGACCGCATCGTGCTGGCGATGAAGGCCCGCGAACTGGGCCGCAAGGCAGCCGTGGTGGGCGACCGGGTCGCCCTGGTCGGCGACCTGTCAGGCGCCAAGGACACGCTGGCCCGCATCGTCCGCATCGGCGAGCGCACCTCGGTGCTCCGCCGCACCGCGGACGACGACGACCCGTACGAGCGCGTCGTCGTCGCCAACGCCGACCAGCTGGCCGTCGTCACCGCGCTGGCCGACCCGGAGCCCCGCCCCCGTCTGATCGACCGCTGTCTCGTCGCGGCCTTCGACGGCGGCCTGACCCCCCTGCTGGTCATGACGAAGTCGGACCTGGCCTCACCGGACAAGCTGCTGGAGCTGTACGGCAACCTCGACATCCCGTACGTCGTCACCAGCCGTGACGAGCTGGAGAACGGCGCCGCCGCGGACGTGGTGCGCGAGCATCTGGCGGGGCGGATCACGGCGTTCGTCGGTCACTCCGGCGTCGGCAAGACGACCCTCGTCAACGCGCTGGTCTCGCAGGAGCGGCGGCGGGTGACCGGCCATGTGAACGCGGTGACCGGACGCGGCCGCCACACCACGACGTCGGCGCTGGCCCTGCCGCTGGCGGGCACGGACGACTGGGTGATCGACACTCCGGGCGTGCGGTCCTTCGGGCTGCACCACGTCGACCCGTCCCGGGTGATCCTCGCCTTCCCCGACCTGGCGCCCGGCACCGAGGGCTGCCCGCGCGCGTGCAGCCACGACGAGCCGGACTGCGCGCTGGACGCCTGGGTGGCCGACGGCCACGCCGACCCGGCACGGCTGTACTCGCTGCGCCGGCTGCTCGCCACGCGCGAGCGCACGGAGGGCGACTGACCCTCGCGGCCGGTCCGCGGCCGGCCTGTCAGCCGTCCTCGAGTCTGATGCTCCGTCACACCGACCGGCTGACCGCCGCGTTGTTTGCGTCGGCCCGGAGCCGGTAAGTGCATAATCGCACCGAGCCGGACCGGGCCGGTCAAACGGAGGGACAGCACATGGCGTGGCTGCTGGTCGTCGTGGCCGGACTGCTCGAGACCGGTTTCGCCGTCTGCCTCAAGCTGTCCCACGGCTTCACCAGGCTCTGGCCGACCATCGCCTTCTGCGCCTTCGCCCTGGGCAGCTTCGGTCTGCTGACCCTCTCGCTGAAGAAACTCGACGTGGGCCCCGCCTACGCGGTGTGGACGGGCATCGGCGCGGCGGGCACCGCCATCTACGGCATGGTCTTCCTGGGCGACCTGGTGTCGACGCTGAAGCTCATCTCCATCAGCCTCGTGATCATAGGAGTGATCGGGCTGCAGCTGTCCGGTTCGGCGCACTGAGCAAGCACGCTGCGAAAGTCCCGTCATGCCGGGTGGGCGGCCTGGGGCCTGCCGTGCGGATCAGGCCACAGGCAACGAACGGGACTGCTCGTGATCCAAACGGCAGGCACTACTGGCTAGTTCCTCGACGGTCGGTGCAGGGCGCCCCGTACGAGGTCGGCGACCCCGTCCTCCCCCGGCGGGGGTGCGGCGACGCAGGACAGCGCGAGACGGACGGCGAGTTCGGAGCAGCGGGCGAGGTCGGCCGCGTCGGCGCGGGCGGCGCCGGGGCCCGAGAGCACGGCGACGGCCCGGTCGCGGACGGCGCCCACGAGGTCGGCGGGTGAGGGCAGCGGTCCGTCCGCCCGCCGCTGGGCCGGCACGGCGGAGGAGGACGGCACCGCCGCGAGCGTGGGCGAGGGCAGCCGTTCGCTCCAGAACCCGGTGAGGACGGCCCGTACGAGGACGTTCTCGCGGGCGGCGGAGGCGGTCCACTCGGCGGTGGCGGCGAGCCGCTCGCGGATGTCCCCGTGCGCGGCGAGCGTGCGCTCCACCCCGGCGAGATATCCGTCGGCCTCGCGCCTGACCAGGGCCCGGGCCAGGCCCTCCTTGCTGCCGAACTCGTTGTACAGCGTCTGCCGCGACACCCCGGCGGACGCCGCGACGTCCACCATCCGCACCGCGGCCCACGGCCGTAGCGCCAGCGCCTCGAAGGCGGCGTCCAGTAGGGATTCCCGCGCTGCAGGCATGTCGCCTCCCTGGAGCATGTGGCTCTGCGCCCAGGTTTGACGCGCACGGCCGCACTGTCAAGGGTGGCGGAGGCGCCGGACGGCGATCCGGGCGATTCCCGGCTGCCCCGGACTTCCGCCGCCGCCCCCTGTGGCCCCGGTTCGGCTTGGCCGGATACGGTTCGTCCCATGCCGGACTACCTGGACGACCTCCGACTCGCGCACGTCCTCGCGGACGCCGCCGACGCCGCGACCATGGCCCGTTTCAAGGCCCTCGACCTCAAGGTCGAGACGAAACCGGACATGACCCCGGTGAGCGAGGCCGACAAGTCCGCCGAGGAGCTCATCCGGGGCCAGCTCCAGCGCGCGCGCCCCCGGGACGCGGTCCTGGGCGAGGAGTACGGCGTCGAGGGCACCGGCCCCCGCCGCTGGGTGATCGATCCGATCGACGGCACGAAGAACTACGTCCGGGGCGTGCCGGTCTGGGCCACCCTGATCTCGCTGACAGAGGCGGGCGAGGGCGGCTACCAGCCCGTCGTCGGTCTCGTCTCCGCGCCGGCGCTCGGCCGTCGCTGGTGGGCCGCGAAGGGGCACGGCGCGTACAGCGGCCGCAGTCTGTCCTCCGCGACCCGGCTGCACGTCTCGGGCGTCTCACGGATCGCCGACGCCTCGTTCGCGTACTCCTCGCTGAGCGGCTGGGAGGACCGCGGGGTGCTGAACGGCTTCCTCGACCTGACCCGCGACGTGTGGCGCACGCGCGCGTACGGCGACTTCTGGCCGTACATGATGGTCGCCGAGGGTTCGGTCGACCTGTGCGCCGAACCCGAGCTGTCCCTCTGGGACATGGCGGCCAACGCGATCATCGTGACGGAGGCGGGCGGCTCCTTCACCGGCCTCGACGGCCGTCCGGGCCCGCACAGCGGCAACGCGGCCGCCTCCAACGGCCTCCTGCACGACGAGCTCCTGGGCTATCTCGAACAGCGCTACTGAGGCGCGCCGGAAACGCCCAGATGAGCGCGCACGCCCTCAATCGGCCGCGTGCGCCCTCTTGTTGACCCGTGCTTTACCTGCCACGCTGACAGCACCCCCACTTGTGAACTTGTGAACTTGTGAATCCATGAACGACCGGTGGATTCTTAGGAGGTGGCATCAGCCCATGCTCGTCCGCGACGCCATGAGCACGGTGGTCCTGACCATCGGCCCCGCACACACCCTCCGCCAGGCCGCGGCCCTGATGGCCGCCCGCCGCGTCGGCGCGGCGGTCGTCCTGGATCCGGACGCCGGCGGCATCGGCATCCTCACCGAACGGGACATCCTCAACTCCGTCGGCCTCGGCCAGGACCCCGACGTCGAACGCACCCACGCGCACACCACCGACGACGTCGTCTTCGCCGCCCCGACCTGGACCCTGGAGGAGGCGGCCCGGGCGATGGCCCACGGCGGCTTCCGCCATCTGATCGTGCTCGACCACGGCGGACCGGCCGGCATCGTCTCGGTCCGCGACATCATCCGCTGCTGGGCGCCGGCCCGACAGCAGGTGCCCGCCTGAGCGCGGAACGCGCCCGGCGAACCCGCTCGACACCACGGGACAACCAACCTGGAATATGTCCAAGTCCATCAGGAATCTAAAGTCACACTGGTTCGGGACCTGGTCCGGTCGACTGTTAGGCTGGATCCATGAGTGACCTTCTGGAGCGGCTGCGCGGACGCGGCTGGCGGATGACCGCACAGCGACGCGTCGTGGCCGAGGTGCTCGAGGGCGACCACGTCCATCTGACGGCCGACGAGGTGCACGCGAGAGCGGTGGTGAGGCTGCCCGAGATCTCCCGGGCGACCGTCTACAACACCCTCGGCGAGCTCGTCTCGCTCGGCGAGGTGCTCGAGGTCGCCACCGACAAGCGCGCCAAGCGGTACGACCCGAACGCCCACCGTCCGCATCACCATCTGGTCTGCGCCCGCTGCGGCGCGATCAAGGACGTCCATCCCGTGGGCAACCCGCTGGCCGACCTCCCCGACTCGGAGCGCTTCGGCTTCGCCGTGTCGGACGTCGAGGTGACCTACCGCGGCATCTGCCCGAACTGCGCCGCCGCCTGACCCACGCCCGGCCATGGCCCCGGACTCCCCCACGGGAGGCCGGGGCCGCGCCGTTGCCGCATGCCGTGACGGCGAACGCACCGAGGGCCGGAACCCTTTCGGATTCC
>NZ_JBEPBI010000157.1:0-18396 GCF_040299045.1 Streptomyces sp. NPDC001027 | reverse complement strand
GGGGACAGCGCGCCGACCGCCCGGCGACGGCCGGGCATGGACCGCGTGCCGCGGGTTACCCGTTCATCGAAACATCCCCGCCAGTCCAGGGAGTTGACGATGGCCGGATTCGGAAACGGCGCCCGCAGGTACCCCCGCTCGCCTGGCCGCACCAGGTCAGGGACCGGGCCGGACAGCGCGACGCTCGGCATCATCGGCCTCGTCTGCGCGGTCGCCGGATTCTTCGCGCTGGGGATCGTCCTCGGCCCCGCGGCGATCGTCTGCGGCTGGCTGGCCATGGGCCGCAGCTGGGCGGGTCCCCGCCCGGTACCGGCCCTGGTCGCGGTCGTCCTCGGCGCGATCGACACCCTGCTGGCCGTGGTCTGGCTGGCGGGAGCGGCGGGCCCGGGCAACGGGCTCCTCTGACCCCCGCCCGCCGGGCGACTGCCGGGCCGAAGCCAGCTGCTGTCGGCCGACGGGAGCGGCCGCCGGGGCGTCGAGGGCGGCCGTCGGCTAACCCGGCGGGTGACCGGCGGTCAGGGACGGGGTCTTACGGGCGTCCTCCCGCAACTCCGCGACCTCGCGCCGCAGCGCCCTCACCTCCTCGGTCAGGGCCAGGATCGCCGCCGTCTGCGCGCGCTCCTCGACGTCGTCCTTCTCGAACCGCTCGATGAACCACGCCGCGATGTTCGCGGTCACCACACCCAGCAGAGCGATCCCGGAGAGCATCAGTCCGACGGCGATGATCCGCCCGAGGCCGGTGGTCGGCGAGTGGTCGCCGTACCCCACGGTCGTCATCGTGGTGAACGACCACCACAGCGCGTCACCCAGTGTCCGGATGTTCCCGCCCGGCGACTCCCGCTCGACCGACAGCACGGCGAGCGAGCCGAACATCAGCAGTCCGACGACCGCGCCCACGACATAGGTCGTCATCCGGATCTGCGAGGCCATCCGCGCCCGCCGGCCCACCAGCAGCAGCGTCGAGACCAGCCGCAGCAGCCGCAACGGCTGCAGCAGCGGCAGCACCACCGCGCACAGGTCCAGCCAGTGCGTACGGACGAACCGCCGCCGCCCGGAGGTCAGCGCCAGCCGGATCAGGTAGTCCGCGGCGAACGCCCCCCACACCGTCCACTCGACCGCGGCGCACACCACCGTCGTCGGACGGCCGGCCGAGGTGTCCACGATCGGCACCGCGTAGGCGACGGCGTACATCACGGCGAGGGCCAGCAACGGCCGCTGGGTCCGCTGTTCCCACCGGTCCTGCCGGTCCCACCGGGGCTTCGCCGTTCCTTCGTGCATGCTCGCATCGTAAAGAACGGGTAAGCGCAGTGGAGCCCGAAGGGCGGTGGAGCCCGAAGACTCCACCGCCCTTCGTCCGCTCACGTCGCGCGGAGGTTACGCGTCGCCCCCGGCGGCCCCCGGGTCCGCCGCCGAGACGTCCAGCAGCTGGTACCGGTCGACCGCCTGCTTCAGCAGCGACCGGTCGACCTTGCCCTCGCGCGCCAGCTCGGTCAGCACCGCCACGACCACCGACTCGGCGTCGATGTGGAAGAAGCGGCGCGCCGCCCCGCGGGTGTCGGCGAAGCCGAAGCCGTCCGCGCCCAGCGACTGGTAGGCGCCCGGCACCCAGCGGGCGATCTGGTCCGGCACCGACCGCATCCAGTCCGAGACGGCCACGAACGGCCCCTCGGCCCCGGAGAGCTTGCGCGTCACGTACGGCACCTGCTGCTCCTCCTCCGGGTGCAGCAGGTTGTGCCGCTCGACCTCCACGGCTTCGCGCCGCAGCTCGTTCCATGAGGTCGCGGACCAGACGTCGGCCTTGACGTCCCAGTCCTCGGCGAGGATCTTCTGCGCCTGGACCGCCCACGGGACGGCCACGCCGGACGCGATGATCTGCGCCGGGATCGACCCCGCGACGCCCTCGCTGAAGCGGTGGATGCCCTTGAGGATGCCCTCGGCGTCCACGTTCTCCGGCTCGGCGGGGTGCTGGATGGGCTCGTTGTAGACGGTCAGGTAGTAGAAGACGTCCTCGCCGTGCGGGTGCTCGGCGGAGCTGCCGTACATCCTGCGGAGTCCGTCCTGCACGATGTGCGCGATCTCGAAGCCGAAGGCCGGGTCGTAGGCGACGCACCCCGGGTTGGTCGAGGCCAGCAGCTGGGAGTGGCCGTCCGCGTGCTGGAGTCCCTCACCGGTCAGGGTCGTACGCCCGGCGGTCGCTCCCAGGACGAAACCGCGCGCCAGCTGGTCCGACATCTGCCAGAACTGGTCGCCGGTGCGCTGGAAACCGAACATCGAGTAGAAGACATAGACCGGGATCAAGGGCTCGCCGTGCGTGGCATAGGCGGATCCCGCCGCGATCAGGGAGGCCGTGCAGCCCGCCTCGGAGATGCCGTCGTGCAGCATCTGCCCGGTCGGCGACTCCTTGTAGGCGAGGAGCAGCTCCCGGTCGACGGACTCGTACTGCTGGCCGAGCGGGTTGTAGATCTTCGCACTCGGGAAGAAGGAGTCCATGCCGAAGGTGCGGTACTCGTCCGGCGCGATCAGCACGAACCGCTTGCCGAGCTCCTTGTCCCGCATGAGGTCCTTCAGGAGTCTCACAAAGGCCATGGTCGTTGCGATGGACTGCTGGCCGGAGCCCTTCTTCACGCTCGCGTACGTCTTGTCGTCCGGCAGCGCCAGCGGCTTGGAGCGCACCACACGGGTCGGGACATAGCCGCCGCAGCTCTTGCGGCGGTCGTGCATGTACTGGATCTCCTCCGAGTTCCGGCCGGGGTGGAAGTACGGCGGCAGGCCGCCCTCCAGCTCCTTGTCGGAGATCGGCAGGTGCAGCCGGTCGCGGAAGCCCTTCAGGTCGGCGACCGTCAGCTTCTTCATCTGGTGCGTGGCGTTGCGGCCCTCGAAGTTCGGGCCCAGCGTCCAGCCCTTGACCGTCTTGGCGAGGATGACCGTCGGCTGGCCGGTGTGCTCCACGGCCGCCTTGAACGCCGCGTAGATCTTCCGGTGGTCGTGACCGCCGCGGCCCAGGTGCAGGATCTGGTCGTCGGTCATGCCCTCGACCATCGCGCGCAGCCGGTGGTCGTCGCCGAAGAAGTGGTCCCGGATGTACGCGCCGGACTCGGTGGCGTACGTCTGGAACTGGCCGTCCGGCGTCGTGTTCATCCGGTTGACGAGGGTGCCGTCGCGGTCCTGGGCGAGCAGCGGGTCCCACGACCGGTCCCAGATCAGCTTGATCACGTTCCAGCCGGCGCCCCGGAAGACCGACTCCAGCTCCTGGATGACCTTGCCGTTGCCGCGCACCGGCCCGTCGAGCCGCTGGAGGTTGCAGTTGACCACGAAGGTCAGGTTGTCCAGGCCCTCACGGGCTGCGATGGTCAGCTGGCCTAGCGACTCCGGCTCGTCCATCTCGCCGTCCCCGAGGAACGCCCACACGCGCGACTTCGACGTGTCGGCGATCCCGCGCGCGTGCATGTAGCGGTTCATCCGAGCCTGGTAGATCGCGCCGATCGGGCCGAGGCCCATCGACACCGTCGGGAACTCCCAGAAGTCCGGCATCAGACGCGGGTGCGGATAGGAGGACAGCCCGTGCGGCGCCTTCGACTTCTCCTGGCGGAACGCGTCGAGGTTGTCCTCGCTGAGCCGGTCGAGCAGGAACGCGCGCGCGTAGATGCCCGGCGAGGCGTGGCCCTGGAAGAAGACCTGGTCGCCGCCGTCGCCCTCGTCCTTGCCGCGGAAGAAGTGGTTGAAGCCGACGTCGTACAGGGACGCCGAGGAGGCGAAGGTGGCGATGTGGCCGCCCACGCCGATGCCCGGCCGCTGGGCCCTGGACACCATCACGGCCGCGTTCCAGCGCGTCGCGTTCAGGATCTTGCGCTCGATCTCCTCGTTGCCCGGGAAGAACGGCTCGGCCCTGGTGGGGATGGTGTTGACGTAGTCCGTGCTGCGCATCTCGGGCACGGCCACGCGCTTCTCGCGGGCCCGCTCGATCAGGCGCAGCATGAGATAGCGGGCCCGATCCCGGCCACGCTCGTCGATCGCGGCGTCGAGGGAGTCGAGCCACTCCTGGGTTTCCTCGGGATCGAAGTCAGGAACCTGACTCGGAAGGCCGCCAATGATGATCGGGTTGCGATCGGATCCGGAAGCCACGCTGTTCCTTACCTGTCAGAGGGGCTGTGAGGGGCTGGGTGGAGCTGGTGGAGCTATGGGTCTCGCTCGGTGTCTCGCGGGCGTCACTCGGACGGCTCCGCCTGTCGCTCGGGCGCCTGCACCGCCCCATCGTGTACCTAGGGGCCGCAAACGTCATCTCTACCCCTAGGTAACAGCAGCCCGTTCGGATCTCGTACCCTTGGGTGGTTCTCAAATGCGCAAACAGGGCAGATAGGTGTGGTGTACGTCACCATTCGTCCGCACCGTGTGCCTGGAGTTGCGTCGAGACGGCCAGGATCGTCACCGTTTCGGCGGTCCGAACCGCCGGGTACTTGCGCGATCCGTCCCGTCCGTGTGGACTACGGCCAATGCCTCGCGCACGCGCGTGGCTGAGTTTCCCCCCAGCCCTGGACGGGCCCGGGGGAACCCCATCCGAATCAAGATCAGGAGGCAACCCGTGAGCGCGACCGCGGACCACGCGGAGGAGCGGACCAGCCCTGCCGTCAGGCTGGGTTTCCAGCCCGAGCAGGTGGTCCAGGAGATCGGCTACGACGACGACGTCGACCAGGAGCTCCGCGAGTCCATCGAGGAAGTCATCGGCAGCGATCTGGTGGACGAGGACTACGACGACGTCGCCGACGCCGTGGTGCTCTGGTTCCGCGACGATGACGGAGACCTGACGGATGCGCTGGTGGACGCCACCACGTACATCGAGGAAGGCGGGTCGATCCTCCTCCTGACGCCGAAGACCGGCCGTACGGGATACGTGGAGCCGAGCGACATCTCCGAAGCCGCGACGACTGCGGGTCTGTCGGCCAGCAAGAGCGTCAGTGTCGGCAAGGACTGGAGCGGCAGCCGGCTGGTGACGCCCAAGGCGGCCAAGTCCAAGAAGTGATGTGACGTGCGGACGGGCCGGGCCTTCGCCTTCGGCCCGTCCGCCGGCCTTCGGCGGCCGCTGCGTAGGGTGGTGTTCACCCAGACAGCCCCACCCGAAGGGACATCCAGGCGATGGCGATCCAGGTCGGCGACAAGGCCCCCGACTTCGAGCTCAAGGACAACCACGGCCGGGCCGTGCGGCTCTCCGACTTCCGGGGCGACAAGAACGTCGTCCTGCTCTTCTACCCGTTCGCCTTCACCGGCGTGTGCACCGGGGAGCTGTGCGAGGTGCGCGACCACCTGCCGCAGTTCGCCGACCGCGACACCCAGGTGCTCGCCGTGTCCAACGACTCCATCCACACCCTGCGCGTCTTCGCCGAGCAGGAGGGCCTGGAGTACCCGCTGCTGAGCGACTTCTGGCCGCACGGCGAGGTGTCCCGCGCCTACGGCGTCTTCGCCGAGGACAAGGGCTGCGCGGTGCGCGGCACCTTCGTCATCGACAAGGAGGGCGTGGTGCGCTGGACGGTCGTCAACGCGCTGCCGGACGCGCGTGACCTCGCCGAGTACGTCAAGGCGCTCGACACCCTGTGATTGTTCGGCCCCACGGCCTGCGTGCTGCGGGAACCCGTCACTAGGATCGACACGTTGATCCGATATCCGACGCATCACGGGGCTCCCCGCCCCGAAAACCAATGGAGGAGCTCGTGGGAGTCAGCCTCAGCAAGGGCGGCAACGTATCGCTGACCAAGGAGGCCCCGGGCCTGACCGCGGTCATCGTCGGTCTGGGGTGGGACGTCCGCACCACGACCGGCACCGACTTCGACCTGGACGCCAGCGCGCTGCTGGTGAACAGCGCCGGCAAGGTCGCCAGTGACGCCAACTTCGTCTTCTTCAACAACCTGAAGAGCCCCGACGGCTCGGTCGAGCACACCGGTGACAACACCACCGGTGAGGGCGAGGGCGACGACGAGGCGATCAAGGTCAACCTCGCCACGGTCCCGGCCGACGTCGACAAGATCGTCTTCCCGGTGTCGATCTACGACGCGGAGAACCGCCAGCAGTCCTTCGGGCAGGTCCGCAACGCGTTCATCCGCGTGGTGAACCAGGCCGGCGGCGCCGAGATCGCCCGCTACGACCTCAGCGAGGACGCGAGCACGGAGACCGCGATGGTCTTCGGCGAGCTGTACCGGCACGGCGCCGAGTGGAAGTTCCGTGCCATCGGCCAGGGCTACGCCTCGGGTCTGCGCGGCATCGCGCAGGACTTCGGCGTCAACGTCTGAGCCCACCGCACGACCCGAGTCACCTGGACGTCCGGCGCCGCACCGTTTACGGGCGGCGCCGGACGCGCAGGACAACCGAAGAGACTGCCTGAGCACGACCAAGGGGAGGACAAGCAATATGGGCGTCACGCTCGCCAAGGGGGGCAACGTCTCCCTGTCCAAGGCCGCGCCGAACCTCACTCAGGTGATGGTCGGACTCGGCTGGGACGCGCGCTCCACCACCGGGGCCGCCTTCGACCTGGACGCCAGCGCCCTGCTGTGCACCGGCGGGCGGGTCATGGGGGACGAGTGGTTCGTCTTCTACAACCAGCTCCAGAGCCCGGACGGCTCGGTGGAGCACACCGGCGACAACCTGACCGGCGAGGGCGAGGGCGACGACGAGTCGCTGATCGTCAATCTCCTCAAGGTGCCGCCGCACTGCGACAAGATCGTCTTTCCCGTCTCCATCCACATGGCCGACGAGCGGGGCCAGACCTTCGGTCAGGTCTCCAACGCGTTCATCCGCGTCGTCAACCAGGCCGACGGCCAGGAACTCGCCCGCTACGACCTGAGCGAGGACGCCGGCACGGAGACCGCGATGATCTTCGGCGAGCTGTACCGGTACCAGGGCGAGTGGAAGTTCAGGGCCGTGGGACAGGGGTATGCGTCGGGTCTGCGGGGCATCGCGCTCGACTTCGGGGTGAACGTCTCCTAGGAGTCCAGGATTCCGCACGGAGGCCGGCTACCGATCGGTACGGGCCCGCCCGCCCCCTACGGAGCAGTCCACCTTTAGACTTCGCAGCTGGAAGTCAACGTTTCGTAAAGCCGAGTACGGCGCGGGGGAGACCCGCTCTCAGATCCGTCTGGGGGGACCCCCGACACAGGATTGGGTAGCCAGTGCTTCTGAA
The DNA here is from genome assembly GCF_040299045.1 of Streptomyces sp. NPDC001027. Taxonomy (NCBI): domain Bacteria; kingdom Bacillati; phylum Actinomycetota; class Actinomycetes; order Kitasatosporales; family Streptomycetaceae; genus Streptomyces; species Streptomyces sp. NPDC001027. Next base: position 11,231 of record NZ_JBEPBI010000157.1, on the reverse strand, counting down.
AACATTCGGCTGGTCGTTCGCGATCACCGCGCTCGGCCTGGTCGCAGCGGCCTTCTACGGGGGGTGGGAGGCGCTCGGCATCGTGGCGATCCTCTGCATCCTGGAGATCTCGCTGTCGTTCGACAACGCGGTGGTCAACGCCGGAATCCTGAAGAAGATGAACGCCTTCTGGCAGAAGATCTTCCTCACGATCGGCGTGCTGATCGCGGTCTTCGGCATGCGGCTGGTCTTCCCCGTCGTCATCGTCGCCATCAGCGCCAAGATCGGTCCGATCGACGCGGTCGACCTCGCGCTGAACGACAAGGACAAGTACCAGCAGCTCGTCACCGACGCCCACCCGTCGATCGCCGCGTTCGGTGGCATGTTCCTGCTGATGATCTTCCTGGACTTCATCTTCGAGGACCGGGACATCCAGTGGCTGCGCTGGATCGAGCGCCCGCTCGCCAAGCTCGGCAAGGTCGACATGCTGTCGGTCTGCATCGCGCTGGTCGTCCTGCTGATCACCTCCTTCACCTTCGCCGCCCACGCCCACCAGCACGGCGGGGCGCACGTCGACAAGGCGGAGACGGTCCTGATCTCCGGCATCGCCGGCCTGATCACGTACATGGTGGTCGGCGGGCTCTCCGGCTACTTCGAGGACAAGCTCGAGGAAGAGGAGGAGCGCGAGCACGAGGAGGAGGAAGAGGCCGCGCGCACCGGCAAGCAGCGCCCGGCGATCGTCCTCGCCGGCCAGGCCGCGTTCTTCATGTTCCTGTACCTCGAGGTCCTGGACGCGTCCTTCTCCTTCGACGGAGTGATCGGCGCCTTCGCCATCACCAACGACATCGTCCTGATGGCCCTCGGCCTCGGCGTCGGCGCCATGTACGTCCGGTCCCTCACCGTGTACCTGGTCCGCCAGGGCACCCTCGACGACTACGTCTACCTGGAGCACGGCGCCCACTACGCGATCGGCGCCCTGGCCGTGCTCCTCATGGTCACCATCCAGTACCAGATCCACGAGGTCATCACCGGTCTGGTCGGCGTGCTCCTGATCGCCGGGTCCTTCTGGTCCTCCGTGCGCCGCAACAGGGCGCTGGCAGCGGCAGAGGGAAAAGCGACGGCCTCGGACGAGAAGACTGAGGTGTCGTCCGGGGTGTGATCACCTTCTGCGGGAGGAACGCTCTGAGCGGGGCGGCCGGTGAGGAAACTGTCCTCCACGGCCGCCCCGCCGGTTTTTCATCACTGGACGTGGGGGCGGGCAATGGGGATCTTCGACGGGCTCCTGGGCAGCCGCGCGACCGACTTCGACTCGGGCAACGCGGCCACGAACGCGATCGAGCTGACCAAACGGCACAGCCAGGTCTCCCTCACCAAACAGGGGGCCGCCACCGGCAACCTGCGCGTCAACCTGGCCTGGCGGATGCGGACGTCCGACATCGGCGGGCCGCAGCGGGAGAGCCTGCTGCGCCACCCCTTCAAGGCGCTGCGGCCGCCGGAGGTCGTCGGGCACAGCCAGAGCATGGTCAACGTCGACCTCGACCTCGGCTGCCTGTACGAGCTGGCCGACGGGACGAAGGGCGTCGTCCAGCCGCTCGGCGGACTGCTCGGGGACGTGAACGCGCCGCCGTACGTCAAGCTCAGCGGCGACGACCGGTTCGGGTCGGCGTCCGGCGAGACGATGTACGTCAACCTCGACCACCGCGACGAGATCAGACGACTGCTCGTCTTCGTGTACATCTACGACCAGACGCCGGCCTTCGACCGCACCCACGCGATCGTCACGCTGTACCCGAGCAACGGGCCGCGGATCGAGATCGGCCTCGACGAGCGGCACCCCCAGGCCCGCTCCTGCGCGGTCGTGATGATCGAGAACGTCAAGGGCGAGCTGATGGTGCGACGCGAGGTGCGGTTCGTCTACGGCTTCCAGGCGGAGCTGGACCGGCTGTACGGGTGGGGGCTGCAGTGGGGCCGTGGCTACAAGACCAAGGCCGAGCGGTAGGGACAGCCGCCCGGAGGCCTGCCCGGCGGCCCGCACAAAGGCCCGTCCGGCCGCCTGACCGGAGGTCTTCGGCCGCTCAGCGTCCGACGAACTGCGGTCCCTGCGGCGGCAGCCGGAACGAGCCGTCGGGGTAGCCGTAGCCGTAGGTCGGCAGGCTGGCCGGGTAGCCGTAGGCCGGCGGCTGCGGGGACGCGGCCGACGTGGGCCGCTCCGGCGGCAGCGGCTGCGACGCGCCGGGCGTCTGCGGAGCCGGCGCGGCGGCCTCGGGGACGCCGGCCTCCTCGGACTCGTCGACCGAGATGCCGAAGTCGGTGGCCAGCCCCTTGAGACCGTTGGAGTAGCCCTCGCCCAGCGCGCGGAACTTCCAGCCGTCGCCGCGCCGGTACAGCTCGCCGCAGATCAGGGCCGTCTCCTGGCCCGTCTCGGGGCGGATGTCGAAGGTGGCCAGCGGCTCGCCGTCGGTCGTCGCGTCGTACAGCGCGATGGTGAGGGAACGTACGCGGTCGAAGGTGACGCCGTCCGCCGAAGCGACCAGGAGAATACGGCCGACGCCGGACTCGACACCGGACAGATCGGTCTGGATCGTGTCGGTGAGGCCCTCGGCGACCCGCTTCTTGCCGAGCCGCCACACCTTCCCGGAGGGGTGCCGGGGCTGGTTGTAGAAGACGAAGTCCTCGTCGGAGCGCACGCGGCCGTCGAGACCGAGGAGCAGCGCGGAGGCATCGACGTCCGGGACCCCCTGCCCGGGGGTCCAGCGCAGCACGGCGCGCACCGTGGTGGCTTTCAGCGGGACGTTCGACCCCTTCAGCATCGCGTGCGTCATGCGGTCATCCTGCCTTCTCGGGCCTGCTCACGACAACGCGGGGTACTCGGCGAGCTACATGGGCGAGTTACCTGAAATTCATGCCCTGGGGGAACCTGGGACATGGATCCCTACGTACTATTACCGGCCACCTCTTGCCGAATCCATTCCATACCTTGTACCGCGGGGGAGATCTATGCGTCATTTCGGGCACCTCGCCCCTGAGGTGCGACAGCGCCTCTTCCACCGGGAGCCGTGCGTCTTCGACCCGGACTCGCCGGCCAGGCTGCTCTCCGCCGCCCTGGGCGCGACGCTCTACAGTCCGGCCACCCGGCCCCGGCTGGCGGACGACGTCGTCAAGCAGACCGGGCGCGGCGTGGTGTCGATGGTGCTGTGCCTGGAGGACTCCATCGGCGACGAGGACGTCGCGGCCGGCGAGGAGAACCTCGTCCGGCAGTTCGCCGACCTCGACGACCGGTCGGGCGGGGAGCTGCCCCTGCTCTTCATCCGGGTGCGCACGCCCGAGCAGATCCCCGATCTGGTGCGGCGTCTCGGCGGCACGGCGCGGCTGCTCAGCGGGTTCGTGTTCCCGAAGTTCACCGAGGAGCGGGGCATCCCGTTCCTGGAGGCGCTGGCCGGCGCGGAGGCGGCGAGCGGGCGACGCCTGTTCGGCATGCCCGTGCTGGAGACGCCCGAGCTCATGTACCGCGAGTCGCGGGTGGACGCGCTGGAGGGCATCGCCCGCGCCGTCGACAAGTACCGCAGCCGGGTCCTCGCGCTGCGCCTCGGCGTGACCGACTTCTGCTCCGCCTACGGACTGCGCAGGGCGCCCGACATGACCGCCTACGACGTCCAGATCGTCGCCTCGGTGATCGCCGACGTGGTGAACATGCTGGGACGGGCCGACGGCAGCGGGTTCACGGTGACCGGGCCGGTGTGGGAGTACTTCCGGGTCCCCGAGCGCATGTTCAAGCCGATGCTGCGGCACAGTCCCTTCCTGGAGGGGCAGGCCGTGGAGCTGCGCGAGAGACTGATCGAGCACGCGATGGACGGTCTGCTGCGCGAGATCTCCCTCGACCAGGCCAACGGCCTGCTCGGCAAGACCTGCATCCACCCCTCGCACGTGCCGGCCGTGCACGCACTGTCCGTGGTCAGCCACGAGGAGTACAGCGACGCGGCGGACATCCTGCGGCCGGAACGCGGCGGTGGGGGTGTACTGCGGTCGCAGTACACGAACAAGATGAACGAGGTGAAGCCGCACCGCGCCTGGGCCGAGCGCACCATGCTGCGCGCGGAGGTCTTCGGCGTCGCGCACGAGGACGTCAGCTTCGTCGACCTGCTCGCAGCCGGCATTCCCGGCTGAACACCTTTCACGATCTAGGGACGCATGAGAAACGCAGTGAACAACGGGGTCTGGTCCGGCGCCTGGGTCGCCGAGCGGCTCGGAGTGGAACTGGCGGGCGACGACGTGCTGCCCGAGATGCTGGGGCTGGCCCTGCGCCGCAACCCCAAGCGGGCGCATCTGCTGGTCTCGCACGTCCTGGGCAAGCACGTCCCGCAGTCCCCCGCGGTCGTCCACGGCCACGGCCTCGCCCTCGGCCGCCGGGTACGGGAGCTGCTCGGCCCCGAGGAGGCGGCGAGGGCGGTCGTCCTCGGCTACGCGGAGACGGCCACCGGCCTCGGCCACTGCGTCGCCGACGGCGTCGGCGACGCCCCGTACCTGCACTCCACCCGGCGTCCGGTGCCGGGCGTCGCGGCGGCGGGCGGCTTCGAGGAGTCCCACTCCCACGCCACCTCCCACCTGCTGCTGCCGGAGGACCCGACGCTGCTGGTGGGCGACGGGCCGCTGGTGCTGGTGGACGACGAGTTCTCCACCGGCAACACGGTGCTGAACACCATCCGGGATCTGCACGAGCGCTATCCGCGGGACCGGTACGTCGTCGTCGCGCTCGTCGACATGCGCTCGGCGGCCGACGCGGGTCGCCTCGACGACTTCGCCCGCGAGATCGGCGCCCGGGTCGACCTGGTCGCCACCGCCTCAGGCACGGTCCTCCTGCCGGAGGGGGTGCTGGAGAAGGGACAGGCCCTGGTCGCCCGGCACGAGGCCGAGGCCGCCGCGAACGGTGAGCGGTCGCCCGTGGGTCTGCGGGGGCCGGCCGCGCCGTTCCCCGAGCCCCTTCAGGGCGCCGCCCGCGTCACGTCCGAGGGGCCGGCGGCCGCTGCGCCGCAGAGCGCCGAGGCCGAGGGACGGGGTGACGTCCCAGGGGCGCGGGGAACTGCGCGACCGGCCCCGGACGGCCCACGCCCGGACGACGACCGCACCCGGCAGACGCCGCCCCCCGGCCGCCTCACCCGCGTGGACCTGCACTGGCCGCGCGGCCTCCCCGACGGCGGCCGGCACGGGTTCACCCCGGCCCACCGGGACCGGCTGGAGGCCGCCCTCCCCGCGATGACGGCCCGCCTGGCGGAGGCGATACCCGACGACGCCCGGAGCGTCCTCGTCCTCGGCTTCGAGGAGCTGATGTACACGCCGCTGCGGCTGGCGCGGGAGCTGGCGGAGGCGGTGCCCGCCGAGGTGCGCTACTCGACCACCACCCGCTCGCCGGTCCTCGCGGTCGACGACCCCGGCTACGCGATACGCAGCCGAATCGTTTTCCCCGCCCACGACGAGCCCGCCGACGGCCCCGGCGAGCGCTATGCCTATAACGTCGCAGGCGGCGGCTTCGACGCCGTCGTCGCCGTAGTGGACTCCGTGGCGGACACCCCGCCGCTGCACGCCCCCGACGGCCTTCTGTCCCGCCTCGCCGCGCACACCCCGCACGTCGTCCTCGCGGTCGTCCCCTCGTATGTGCCCGAGCCGCTGTACGCAGCCGCACTGCCCGAAAAGAGACCCTTGATGCTGCCCGAGCCCCTTCGCGGCCCCGCCTTCTCCTCGTACGCGCCCGAGGAGGTCGGCTGGCTGCTCCAGGACCTCTCGGACGTGACGCTGGAGGCGCCGACCGAGGAGCGGGAGGAGGCCATCCAGAGCGGCGGCGCGCACTACGCCGAGTCGCTGCCCGTCGAGTACCAGCCCAGCGAGCAGTACCAGGAGCTGTTCCACGCGGCGCTGGAGACCTCGGCGGCGCGGATCGCGCAGGCCGTGGGCGTCGTCACGGAGACCGTGATCGCCGAGCGGTCCCCACGGCCCGTCCTCGTCTCGCTCGCCCGCGCCGGCACCCCGGTCGGCGTGCTGATGCGCCGCTGGGCGCAGTTCCGGCACGGCCTCGACCTGCCGCACTACGCGGTGTCGATCGTGCGCGGCCGGGGCATCGACGCCAACGCGCTGCGCTGGCTCGCGGCCCATCACGACCCGCAGGACGTCGTGTTCGTCGACGGCTGGACCGGCAAGGGCGCGATCACCCGGGAACTGGCCGCGGCCGTCGAGGAGTTCGAGGAGGGCGGCGGCGCGCCCGGCTTCGCCCCGGAGATCGCCGTGCTGGCCGACCCCGGCTCCTGCGTGCGCACCTACGGCACCCGCGAGGACTTCCTCATCCCGTCCGCCTGCCTCAACTCGACCGTCTCCGGGCTGATCTCACGGACCGTCCTGCGCGCCGACCTGGTCGGGCCGGACGACTTCCACGGTGCGAAGTTCTACCGCGAACTGGCCGGCGTGGACGTCTCGGCGGACTTCCTGGACGCCGTGGCCGCCCGCTTCCCCGAGGTCGCGGAAGCCGTCGGCGGCGCGGTGAAGGAACTGCTCGCCGGTGACCGCACACCGACCTGGGAGGGCTGGGCGGCGGTCGAGCGGATCAGCGAGGAGTACGGCATCCACGACGTCAACCTGGTCAAGCCGGGCGTCGGCGAGACCACCCGGGTGCTGCTGCGCCGGGTCCCGTGGAAGATCCTCGCGCGGGCCGGGGCGGGCGCCGACCTCGACCACGTACGGCTGCTCGCAGGACAGCGAGGGGTGCCCGTCGAGGAGGTCGGCGACCTGCCGTACAGCTGCGTGGGGCTGATCCACCCGCAGTTCACCCGAGGCGCGACCGGCGCCGACGGCAAGGCGGTGACGGTCTGATGCCGGTTCTGGTGGCGAGCGACCTCGACCGTACGCTCATCTACTCGGCGGCGGCGCTGGCGCTGACCATGCCGGACCCCCGGGCGCCGCGGCTGCTGTGCGTGGAGGTGCACGAGGCGAGGCCGCTGTCGTTCATGACCGAGACGGCGGCGCAGCTGCTCACCGACCTCGGGGACGCGGCGGTGTTCATGCCGACGACCACCCGGACGCGCAAGCAGTACCAGCGCATCAACCTCCCCGGGCCGCCGCCGAAGTACGCGATCTGCGCCAACGGCGGCCATCTCCTCGTCGACGGGGCGACCGACCACGACTGGCACGCGCGCGTGCTCGCGCGGCTGGCCGACGAGTGCGCGCCGCTCGCGGAGGTGCAGGAGCACCTGGCGAAGACGGCGGACCCGCTGTGGCTGCGCAAGCAGCGGGTCGCCGAGGACCTGTTCGCCTACCTCGTCGTGGAGCGCGAGCTGCTGCCCGAGGAGTGGGTGAAGGAGCTGGCGGCCTGGGCGGAGAACCGCGGCTGGACCGTGTCGCTCCAGGGCCGCAAGGTCTACGCCGTCCCGAAGCCGCTCACCAAGAGCGCGGCCGTGCGGGAGGTGGCTCGCCGCACCGGCGCCGAGCTGACGCTGGCGGCGGGCGACTCGCTGCTCGACGCCGACCTGCTGCTGGCCGCGGACCGCGGCTGGCGTCCGGGCCACGGCGAGCTGGCCGACGCGGCCTGGGCGGCCCCGCAGATCACCGCGCTCCCGGAATGCGGCGTGCTGGCCGGGGAGCGCATTCTGCGGGAGTTTCTGAGGGTCTGCCGCGGAAAGTAGCCCGCGGAAAGGGTTTCCACGGGTAACAGCTTCAGGAGCAGCAGCCCCCGCCGCAGCAACCGCCTCCGCCCCCGCCGCCCGCTTGGGGCGCGGGGGCGGATTTCGTGCCGCCGACGGCCACCGCCGACAGGAGTTTGACCGTATCGTCGTGCCCGGCGGGGCAGGCCGCGGGGGCGGCGGACTGCGCCATCGGGCGGCTCATTTCGAAGGTGTCGCCGCAGGTCCGGCAGCGGTACTCGTAGCGAGGCATGCGGTCAGGGTAAGCCCCTATGCTCGGTTGCGGTGTCAGCAGTTCTCCCTCTGTTCGCTTCTGTCACTTTCTTATGTGGAGAACTTGCGAAGAGCGCTGGTAATTTGAGAGCGCCGCGCGGAACCCCGAGATCGGAGGGTTCACTGTTTGCGGCCGCGTCAACGGCAACCATGTCAGGCCCTCGGAAGTCTGTACGTCTGCCTGCGAGCAATACGGAGTGCGGGAGGGAGACGGGTCGTGACCCAGGCGGGGCAGGGGGAGGAGCCCCAGGAGCCGGACGCCACCATGCAGTTGAAGGTGCCGGCCGCTTTCCAGGCGGACGAGACCATGCAGTTGCGTGTGTCGGACATACCGGTCGGGCCGGACATACCCCAGGGGGGCGCCGACGGCGAAGCGCGTTCGTCGAAGAATCGGCGCAAAGCCCCCCGGCCTCCGGTGCATATCCGTATTTCTGCCGCTCTGGGGCCTCGACTCGCCCCGCTCCTCGCCGTGCTCGCGCCATATGTGTCGCGTGTCACTCCGTACGTCCGCAAACTGCGCCCGCAGTACCCGCGGCCCGGCCGTGACGACTGGCGGCGCTGGATACCCTCCTGGCGGCAGTGGCTCGGCGGGGTCCTCACCTCCATAGGCCTCAGCGGCATGTTCCTGGTCGTCGCCTACGCCGCCACCGACATCCCGGACAACCTCAACACGTATGCCACACAGCAGGACAACGTGTACTTCTGGGCCGACGGGACGCCGATGGCCCGCACTGGCTGGGTGCAGCGGCAGGCGATGCCGCTGAAGGACATTCCCGAGGACGTCCGCTGGGCCGTGCTCTCCGCGGAGAACGCGAGCTTCTACAGCGACCCCGGCATCTCCTTCAAGGGCATCAGCAGGGCCCTGTTCCGCACCATCGGCCAGGGCGACACCCAGGGCGGCTCCACGATCACCCAGCAGTACGTGAAGAACGTCTACCTGAACCAGAACCAGACGCTCAGCCGCAAGTTCACCGAGGCGATGATCTCCCTCAAGCTCGACGACCAGATGAGCAAGGACGACATCCTCGAGGGCTACCTCAACACCAGCTGGTTCGGCCGCGGCACCTACGGCATCCAGCGCGCCGCCCAGGCCTACTACGGCAAGGACGTCGGCGAGCTCAACGCCAGCGAGGGCGCGTTCCTCGCCTCGCTCCTCAGGGGCGCCGGCCTGTACGACCCGACCCTCAGCTCCGCCAACCGCGCCCGGGCCGTCGAGCGCTGGTCGTGGACCCTGGACCGGATGGTCGACAACGGCAAGCTGTCGAAGGCCGAGCGCGCCACCTACACGAAGTTCCCCGAGCCGCTCAAGGCCAACCCGCTCTACGACACCGGTGAGCAGAGCGACTACCTGGTGGAACTCGCCGCCCAGTACGCCAAGAAGGCCGGGAAGATCTCCGACAAGGACTTCGACCTCGGCGGCTACCAGATCTACACGACCTTCGACAAGAAGCGCGAGGCCCAGCTCACCGACGCCGTCGCCAAGGCCCGCGGCAAGGCCCTCAAGGACGATCCGAAGAACGCGAAGGCCGCCCACTACGGCGCCTCCTCGGTGGCCACGGACGGGCGGATCCTCGCCGTGTACGGCGGCCCCGACCACCGTACGCAGGGCTACAACGAGTCCAACGCCACCACCGTCCCGGCCGGCAGCGCCTTCATGCCGTTCGTCTACGCGGCCGGACTGGAGCACGGCGTCCACAAGACCCGCGAGGGGGGAACCACGCCCGTCACCGGGGAGTCGCTGTACGACGGCAACGACAAGGCGCTGGTGAAGACGCCTGAGGGCCCCTACTGGGACCGCAGCGGCAATCCGGTGGCCGCGAAGAACGACGGGGGCAGGTCCTACGGGCAGATCTCCCTGCGCCGGGCGCTGGAGCTGTCGGTGAACACGCCGTTCATGCAGCTCGGCATGGACACCGGCCTGGACCTGGTGCGGGCCACCGCCGAGAAGTCCGGGCTGCTGCCCTCCAGCTTCGGGGCGCAGGTGCCGGCCCTGAGCATGGGCAGCGCCACGCCCAGCGCGATCCGCATGGCCAGCGGCTACGCCACCTTCGCCGCGGACGGCAAGCACACCGAGCCGTACTCGGTGCGCCTGATCACCAAGAACGGCACCAAGGTCGTCCTGGAGACCCCGACCGCCGACCGCGCGATGAGCGCGCGCGTCGCCAGGGAGGTCAGCTCCGCGCTCGCCGACTCCTTCCGCACGGCCCACCCCGGCGACACGCCCGACACGCCCTCCCGGGTGGCCGGGAAGTCGGGCACCACCGAGGGCGACACGGCCGCCTGGTTCGTCGGCACGGCCAAGTCCGTGTCCACGGCGGTCGTCGTCTACCGCATCGACCTCACCAAGAGCCTCGAACCGCTTCCCCTGAAAGGCATCGCAGGCACGACCCAGAAGAGCGTCCCGTACGGCATCTGGTCAGGTGCCATGAGCCCGCTCGGCTGACCACCGCGCAGGAGCCCGCGTCCCCAGAATCCGGAGAATGAGCCGCACATGAAGTCACCGTCGGGCCGCCGCCGCAAGGCCCCGGCTACCACGCGCCGCCCCGCTGCCACGCACCCGGGGTTCCTGACGCTGGCGGCGCTGCTCGTCGTCGCGTCCCTGGTGGCCGGATATCTGGTGCTCAACCGCACAACGAACACCGAGCCGACCGCGTCGTCGGGGGACAGCAAGAAGGCGTCGGCGGGGGCGACCGAGGAGCCGGCGTGGGACGGCAAGACGCATGTGCTGGGGGACGGATCCACCTCGTACACCGGTCCGCAGAAGGGCGAGCTGAAGCCGGTCCCGCTCAAGCCGGGGGAGAAGCCGCCCCAGTTCGTGGTCTTCTCCTGGGACGGCGCGCTCATGGGCGACGACGGCCTCTTCGAGCACTACCGGAAGATGGCCGAGCAGTACAACGCGCACATGACCTTCTTCCTCACCGGCATCTACCTGCTGCCCAAGAGCAAGAAGGACCTGTACTCGCCGCCGCAGCACCCCAAGGGCTCCGCCGCGATCAGCTTCCCCACCGACGAGCACATCCGCACCACGCTGGAGCAGCTCGGCGAGGCGTGGAAGGAGGGGAACGAGATCGGCACCCACTTCAACGGCCACTTCTGCGGCGCCAAGGGCGGCAAGGACTGGAGCGTCGAGGAGTGGAAGAGCGAGATCGACCAGTTCTACAAGTTCGTGGAGAACTGGAAGACCAACACCGGCTACAAGGACCTCGCCCCGCTGCCCTTCGACTTCAAGAAGGCGGTCGTCGGCGGCCGGGCGCCCTGCCTCGAGGGCCAGGCGAACCTGCTGAAGGCCGCCAAGGGCTACGGCTGGCGCTACGACGC
>NZ_JBEPBI010000156.1:0-18438 GCF_040299045.1 Streptomyces sp. NPDC001027 | reverse complement strand
GACGCGCACAAGGTGCGGGCCAGCGTCTTCCTCGTGCACGGCATGCAGGACCTCAACGTCCGCACCAAGAACTTCGGGCAGTGGTGGGACGCCCTCGCCGAGAACGGCGTCCAGCGCAAGATCTGGCTCTCCCAGACCGGCCACGTCGACCCCTTCGACTTCCGTCGCGCCGCCTGGGTCGACACCCTGCACCGCTGGTTCGACCACGAGCTCCTCGGCTACGACAACGGCATCGACCGCGAGCCCATGGCCGACGTCGAACGCCACCCCGACCAGTGGGTCACCTCGACGTCCTGGCCGCCGCGCGGCACACAGCCCACGACCCTGCGCCCCGCCCCCGGCGACCGCCCGGGCGTCGGCACACTGGGCCTGCGCAGGAGCGGCGGCGCCGCGGCCTTCACCGACGACCCGCAGCGCACCGAGACCGACTGGGCCGCGCAGGCCGACGCGCCTACGCCCGACAAGGCGGCCTTCCTCACCGGCGCCCTCACCCGGGACCTGCGGCTGTCCGGCTCCTCGAAGGTCACCGTGACCGCCACGCCCACCACCGCGACGGCCCACCTGAGCGCCGTACTCGTCGACCTCGGACCCGACACGATCCGCGACTACGCGGCGGGAGGCGAGGGAGTCACCACCCTCGCCGACCGCACCTGCTGGGGCGCGAGCACCGCCGGCGACAGCGCCTGCTTCAAGAGGACGAAGGCCGCGACCGTCGACGTCGGCGCCACCGTCGTCAGCCGGGGCTGGGCCGACCTCGGGACCTGGGCCGACCCCGGCAGGGGCGTGCCGCTGACCCCGGGCAGGGCCTACGCCATCACCCTGGACCTCGCGGCCGCCGACCACGTCGTACCGGCCGGCCACCGCCTCGCGCTGATCGTCGCGGGGACCGACAGGGATCTCATCGACCCGCCCGCCGACCGGCCGACCCTCACCCTGGACATGGCCCGCACCTCAGCCCGGGTCCCGGTGGTGGGCGGCGCGAAGGCGTTCGCCGCGGCGACGGCGGGATCACGGGCGGCCGGCGCCCCGCACACCGCTCCCCACCCCGCTCCGCACGCCGTTCCGTCGGCCGACGGAACCGACGGCACGACGAGGAGCGCGGTCCGGATCCCGTGACCGTCCGGCCGCAGCACGCTCCGCATCCGACCGTCCGGCCCGGGAGCGCGCATCGGCGTCCGTGACCGGTCAGGAGGAGGCGGCCAGCGCGGCCGCCTCCTCCGCGCATCCCCAGGCGACGGTGACGCCCGCGCCGCCGTGGCCGTAGTCGTGGATCACCGCGCGGCCGTCGGGCAGCGTCTGCCGCTCCAGCCGTACCGCCGGACGGGCCGGCCGCAGGCCCACCCGGTGCGCCAGGATCCGCGCCCCCGCCACCTCGGGCCGCAGCGCGGCGCACCGCCGCACGATCGCCTCCGCCTGAGCCGGATCCGGCTCCAGGGACCACACGCCGTCCTCGGCCGTGCCGCCCAGCAGCAGCCGCCCCGGCTGCGGGAAGAGGTAGGCCGTCGCCCCGTCCGGGGCGGTGGAGACCAGCCAGGTCCGCAGCCCCGGGTTCTCCACGACGACCAGCTGCCCGCGCACCGGCCGCACCGTGCGATCCGCGACCAGGGCACGGGCGCCGAGGCCGGTGCAGTTGACGATGACCGGCGCGTCCACCGCCGTCAGATCGGACACGACCCGCTCCTCGACCGTGCCGCCCGCCCGCAGCAGCCGCTCGCGCAGCCACGGCAGGTGGGTCGCCATGTCGATGAGCGGCAGCCGCGTCCACAGGGCGCTCCCGGCCGGGTGCTCCCGGGCGGTGGCCCGCCGCAGCACGGACAGCCGGCCCGCCGCCCAGCGCTCGACGTCCGCCGGGTCCGCCGGGCTCATGGCCCCCTCGACCAGCCGCACCCCGTTCTCCTCGGGCCGCCCGGCCAGCTCCTCGTACACCTCGAGCGAGCGCAGCGCCCACGCGCGCGCCGACGCCATCGGCTCGATGTGGTACGGCCACCACAGCGCGCCCGCGACGGCCGAGGTGGTCCGCTCCACCGGGTCCCGCGTCCACACCCGGACCCGTCGGCCCCGCTCGGCGAGGACGACCGCCGTCGTCAGCCCGATGACCCCGCCGCCGACCACGACGACCTCGCCGCCCGCCTCAGTGCCCACGCGCGGACCGTAGCCGATCGCGCCCCATCGCGGCGACCGGACCTACTCCGGCGGCCGGACCTACTCCCACGGCCGGCCGGACTCCGGCGGCCGGCCGGACTCCTGCGTCCGGGCCCCGGCGCCCCGGCCGGCGCACGCGCACTAGGATCTGCTGTCTGATGACTGCCACTCTCGTCGCCAAGAACCTCGCCGCCGGGCACGGCGACCGCTCCCTCTTCTCCGGGCTCGACCTCGTGGTCGCCCCCGGGGACGTGATCGGGCTGGTCGGCGCCAACGGCGCGGGCAAGTCCACCCTGCTGAAGCTGCTCGCCGGGCTCACCGCGCCCGAGCAGGGCGAGCTCAGGCTCTCCCCGCCGACCGCGACCGTCGGCCATCTTCCCCAGGAACCGGAGCGCCGCCCCGGCGAGAGCGTGCGCGAGTTCCTCGCCCGCCGCACCGGCGTCGCCGAGGCGCAGCGCACGATGGACGAGGCGACCCAGGCCCTGGTCGACGGGGCGCCCGGCGCCGACGACGCCTACGCGACGAGCCTGGAGCGCTGGCTCGACCTCGGCGGCGCCGACCTCGACGAGCGCGCCGAGGAGGTCGCCGACTCGCTGGGGCTCGGCGTGGACCTCGACCAGCCCATGACCTCCCTGTCCGGCGGCCAGGCCGCCCGCGCGGGTCTCGCCTCCCTCCTCCTGTCCCGCTACGACGTCTTCCTGCTCGACGAGCCGACCAACGACCTCGACCTGGACGGGCTGGAGCGCCTCGAGCGTTTCGTGACCGGGCTGCGCGCCGGCACGGTCGTCGTCAGCCACGACCGCGAGTTCCTCACCCGCACCGTCACCAAGGTCCTCGAACTGGACCTGGCGCAGCAGCAGATCAACCTCTACGGCGGCGGCTACGACGCCTATCTGGAGGAGCGGGACGTGGCCCGCCGGCATGCCCGCGAGGACTTCGAGGAGTACGCCGACAAGAAGGCCGCCCTCCAGGACCGGGCGCAGACCCAGCGCTCCTGGATGGACAAGGGCGTGAAGAACGCGCGCCGCAAGGCGGGCAACGACAACGACAAGATCGGCCGCAAGTTCCGCAGCGAGGCCAGCGAGAAGCAGGCCGCGAAGGCGCGGCAGACCCAGCGCATGATCGAGCGCCTGGAGGTCGTCGAGGAGCCGCGCAAGGAGTGGGAGCTGCGCATGGAGATCGCGGCCGCCCCGCGCTCCGGAGCGGTGGTCGCCTCGCTGCGCGACGCCCAGGTGCTCCGCGGCGGCTTCACGTTCGGTCCGGTGACGCTGCAGATCGACTGGGCCGACCGGGTCGCGGTGACCGGCGCGAACGGCGCCGGCAAGTCCACCCTCCTCGGCGCGCTGCTCGGCCGGGTCCCGCTGGACGCCGGGCACGCGGCCCTGGGCTCGGGCGTCCTGGTCGGCGAGGTCGACCAGGCGCGGGCGCTGTTCCACGGCACGGAGGCGCTGCTGGAGGCGTTCCGCGCCGCCGTCCCCGACACCGAGCCGGTCGAGGTGCGCACCCTGCTCGCCAAGTTCGGCCTGAAGTCGGACCACGTCATGCGCCCTGCGGCCACCCTGTCGCCCGGCGAGCGCACCCGTGCCGCTCTGGCGCTGCTCCAGGGGCGGGGCGTCAACCTCCTGGTCCTCGACGAGCCGACCAACCACCTCGACCTGCCGGCCATCGAACAGCTGGAGTCGGCCCTCGACGCCTACGAGGGCACCCTCCTGCTCGTCACCCACGACCGGCGCATGCTGGACGCGGTGCACGTCACGCGCCGTCTGGAGGTCGCGGACGGCAAGGTGACCGAGCGGTAGCCGCCGGGAGGCCCGTCACCCCAGCCGGGTGGCGAGCCCCGGGTAGTCCAGGACGTATCCGTCCGGGTCGAAGACGACGTCGCTGCGGAAGCTCCCCGAGGCGTACCGGACCACCGCGCCGCCGTCCCCGGCCGCTCCCAGACGCGTGTACGTCTGCCACGACGGCCGCACGGTCAGCGTCGGCACCGAGACCCAGGCCATCAGGAACCGGCGCTCGCCCGCCTGCCGGTGCAGCCCGTGCCGCAGCACCGGCATGGTGTTGGTCAGCGGGCACAGGCCCAGGTCGCAGTCGAGCGCCTCCTCGAAGCCGGGGAGGCGCTCCCCGTCGGCCGTCCAGCCGCCCCGTCCGTCGTGCCGCAGGTCGAGGGAGCGTGTGCGCGCGGCCGTCTCGACCGTGACCCGCAGCCGGCGGGTCACGAACCCGTCGGCCGCGTCGAGCTCGTAGGACACCCAGTACGGCTGCGGCGTCGTGCCGACCGCCCGCCCCCGGGCCCGGAGCGCGCCGTCGCCCTGCTCGGCCCACGCGGTCTCGTAGCCGCCGCTCGCCGACACGCTCCAGCTGAGGACCCGGGAAGCACCCATGCGGCCACTGTACGAGCGGTCCGGGTCCGCGTGCCCCCGCACGCGGTCCCGGCCGCCCGCTCCCCCGTCAGCGCGAGCGCTTGTTCGGGTCCGCCAGGCCCGCTCGGCGCAGTGCGTCGGCCATCGCGCTGTTGGCCGGCGGCGGAGCCTGGCGCGAACCGCCGCCGCCACCGCTGCCTCCGCCGCGCTGTCCGCCCTGCTGCCGCTGCTGCGGCGGTCGCCCGCCGCCGCGCTGCGATCGGCCCCCGCCCGAGGACTGGCCCTGACCGCCCTGCGGGGCCGCCTCGTCGTCGAGCCGGAGCGTCAGCGAGATCCGCTTGCGCGGGATGTCGACGTCGAGGACCTTCACCTTGACGATGTCGCCGGGCTTGACGACGTCCCGGGGGTCCTTGACGAACGTCTTCGACAGCGCGGAGACATGGGCCAGTCCGTCCTGGTGGACGCCGATGTCGATGAACGCCCCGAAGGCCGCCACGTTCGTCACCACGCCCTCCAGGACCATCCCGGAGGCCAGGTCGGAGATCTTCTCCACGCCCTCCTTGAAGGTCGCCGTCTTGAAGGCGGGCCGCGGGTCGCGCCCGGGCTTCTCCAGCTCCCTGAGGATGTCGGTGACGGTCGGCAGCCCGAAGGTGTCGTCCACGAAGTCCGCGGGCCGCAGCGAGCGCAGGACGCCCGTGTTGCCGATCAGGGAGGCCACCTGCTGGCCGGAGGTCTTCACCATGCGCCGCACCACCGGGTACGCCTCGGGGTGCACGCTGGAGGAGTCGAGCGGGTCGGAGCCGCCGCGGATCCGCAGGAAGCCGGCGCACTGCTCGTACGCCTTCGGGCCGAGCCGGGCCACCTTCTTCAGCTCGGAGCGCGAGGTGAAGGGCCCGTTCGCGTCCCGGTGCGCCACGATGTTCTCGGCGAGACCCGAGGAGATGCCCGACACCCGCGAAAGAAGCGGCGCCGAGGCCGTGTTGACGTCCACGCCGACGCCGTTCACGCAGTCCTCCACCACCGCGTCCAGCGAACGCGACAGCTTCACCTCGGACAGGTCGTGCTGGTACTGGCCGACGCCGATCGACTTGGGGTCGATCTTCACCAGCTCGGCGAGCGGGTCCTGGAGCCGGCGGGCGATCGACACGGCGCCGCGCAGCGACACGTCCATGTCGGGCAGCTCCTGGGAGGCGAAGGCGGAGGCCGAGTACACCGACGCGCCCGCCTCGGACACCATCACCTTGGTGAGCTGCAGCTCGGGGTGCTTCGTGATGAGCTCCCCGGCCAGCTTGTCGGTCTCGCGGGACGCGGTGCCGTTGCCGATGGCGATCAGGTCGACCGTGTGCTCCTTAGCCAGCCGCGCGAGCCCCGCGATCGCCTCGTCCCACTTGTTCGCCGGGACGTGCGGGTAGATCACGTCCGTGGCGACGACCTTGCCGGTCGCGTCGACGACGGCGACCTTCACGCCGGTGCGGAAGCCGGGGTCCAGGCCCAGCGTCGCGCGCGTGCCGGCCGGGGCGGCGAGCAGCAGGTCGCGGAGGTTGGCGGCGAAGACGTTCACGGCCTCGTCCTCGGCGGCCGTGCGCAGCCGCAGCCGCAGGTCGATGCCGAGGTGGACCAGGATGCGGGTGCGCCACGCCCAGCGGACCGTGTCCGCCAGCCACCTGTCGGCCGGCCGGCCGCGGTCGGCGATGCCGAACCGGGCGGCGACGATGCCCTCGTACGAGGACGGGCCGGGCTGCTCGGAGGGCTCCTCCGGCTCCAGGACGAGATCGAGGACCTCTTCCTTCTCGCCGCGCAGCATCGCCAGGATGCGGTGCGAGGGCAGCGCGGTGAAGGGCTCGGCGAAGTCGAAGTAGTCGGCGAACTTCGCGCCCGTCTCCTCCTTGCCGTCGCGCACCCTGGCCGCCAGCCGTCCGCGCGCCCACATGCGTTCGCGCAGCTCGCCGATCAGGTCGGCGTCCTCCGAGAACCGCTCGGTGAGGATCGCCCGCGCGCCGTCCAGCGCGGCCTGCGGGTCGGCGACGCCCTTGTCGGCGTCGACGAACGCGGCGGCGGCTGCGAGCGGGTCGACCGAGGCGTCCCCGAGCAGTCCCTCGGCGAGCGGCTCGAGACCCGCCTCGCGCGCGATCTGCGCCTTGGTGCGCCGCTTGGGCTTGAACGGGAGGTAGACGTCCTCGAGGCGCGCCTTGGTCTGGGCGCCGCGGATCTGCGCCTCGAGGGCGTCGGTGAGCTTGCCCTGCTCGCGGACCGATTCCAGGACCGCCGACCGCCGCTCCTCCAGCTCCCGCAGGTAGCGCAGCCGCTCCTCGAGCGTGCGCAGCTGCGCGTCGTCGAGCATCTCGGTCGCTTCCTTGCGGTAGCGGGCGATGAAGGGCACCGTCGAGCCGCCGTCGAGCAGCTCCACGGCGGCCTTGACCTGCCGCTCCCGTACGCCGAGCTCCTCGGCGATCCTGCCTTCGATGGATCCTGCTTCGATGGACCCGGGTGTCGTCACGATCCCGTACCGCCTTCTCCACTGAGGTTGCGCGGCAATTGTGGCAGGCGGCGCCGACAATCGGGGATCAGGGCGCGGTCAACGGGTCCCCGTCCGTCTCATCCCGACGTGCTCCAGGTGAAGTGCGGCTCCCGGCGCTGCAGGAACGCGGCGACGCCTTCCGCGGTGTCGCCGTTGCCGCGCGCCTGCGCGCTCCAGTGGGCGTCCCGGTCGGTGCGGCCGTTCGCGAACTCCTTGGCCGCGGCCTGGGTCAGCTGCGAGCGCGACGTCAGCAGGCGGGTGAACTCGCCGACCCGCTCGTCGAGCGCGTCCGCAGGGAGCACCTCGTCGACCAGACCGGTGCGCAGGGCCCGCTCGGCGTCGATCAACTCGCCGGAGAACAGCAGGTACTTGGCGGTGGCGGGCCCCACCAGGGACACCAGCCGCCGGGTGGCGGAGGACGGGTAGACGATCCCGAGCCGGGCCGGCGTCACCCCGAACAGCGCGCCGTCCTCGGCGAACCGCAGATCGCAGGCGGCGGCGAGCTGGGCGCCGCCGCCGACGCAGTGGCCGCGCACGGCCGCCAGCGTGGGCTTCGGGAACGCGGCCAGGGCCTCCTCGGCCCGCACGGCCAGCGCCTGGGCCTCGTCGGGCGAGTCCTGAAGGGTGGAGATGTCGGCGCCCGCGCAGAAGGTGCCGCCCGCCCCCGTCAGCACGAGCGCCCGGACGGCGGGGTCGGCGGCCAGGGCGTCCAGCAGCGGGGGCAGCCCCGCCCACATCGCGGCCGTCATGGCGTTGCGCTTCGCAGGGTGGTGCAGGACGACGGTGGCGACCGCGTCCGTGACGCCGTGCAGCAGTTCGGGCTCCATGCCCCGGATGCTAACCAGCCCGGCCGTTCCATGATCGGGTGGGCCGACGGGGCGGGCACGGCGGTCGGGCCATAGGGGGTCAAACCGGGAAGAGCGTCGCCGCCGGACCCGTACGGCCCGAAGAGGGCGCGAAGGTGGCGCGAAGGTGGCGCGAACGCGAAAGAAACGGTCCTGCGGTCGCCGTGGTCTCCCGGATGCGGTCGAAAACGCTCGATAACCGCTGACTTCTGTTCAGTCATCCGAAGGGGACCGCCTCGTTGCCACCATTCCGCCTGTGGTGACAATCGAGCGCGAGGGCGGCGACCGGACGATGGACGATCACGGGCGCGGGCCCGACCCACGCCCAGAGGGCGGACCAGGCGCACTTCCCGAGCCCCCCGCGGAGTCCGTGCCGCGCCCGCTGCCCTACGAAGGCGTCTGGCGGTTCACCGCCTCCGCCGTGGACGCCTCGGTCCCGCAGGCCCGGCACGCCGTGCGGGACCTGCTGTACCGCCAGGGGGTGCCGCTCTCCGACGACCTGACCCAGGGGCTCCTGCTGATCGTCTCCGAGCTGGTGACCAACGCCGTGCGGCACGCGGCTCTGCTGTCACCGGAGCTGGCGGTGGAGGTCGCCGTCGGAGCCGAGTGGGTGCGGGTCGCCGTGGAGGACGACCACCCGTACCGCCCGACCGCCCTGGAGGCCGATCACGGCCGTACCGGCGGCCGAGGGCTGCTCCTGGTGCGGGAGATCGCCAGAGAGGCGGGCGGGGTGTGCGACGTCGAGCACACGACGGGCGGCGGCAAGGTGATCTGGGCCGCCCTGCCGCTCAAGCCCGTGCGGACGCGCTGACTCTCACCAGCCCGCCGAGGGGCCCGTCAGCTCGCGGACCGCGGGCCGTGCCGCGTCCAGGACGGTCATGAACCAGGAGGAGAACGGCTCCTTCGCGTGCCGTTCCGCCAGCTCGGCAGGGGTCACGAACGCCGTGTCGCCGACCTCGGCCGCCTCCGGCCGCAGCGGGGACTGCACCAGCCCGACGAACAGGTGGTTGTACTCCTGCTCCACCAGGCCCGAGTCCGGGTCGGGGTGGTTGTAGCGGACCGTGCCCGCCTCGGCGAGCAGCGACGGGGAGACGCCCAGCTCCTCGTGGGTGCGCCGGGCGGCCGCCGCGAACGGCGCCTCGTTCGGGTAGGGGTGGCCGCAGCAGGTGTTGGACCACACGCCGGGGGAGTGGTACTTGCCGAGCGCGCGCTGCTGGATCAGCAGCCGGCCCCGCTCGTCGAAGAGGAACACGGAGAACGCGCGGTGCAGCTGTCCGGGCGGCTGATGGGCGGCGAGCTTCTCCGCGGTGCCGATCGTGACGCCGTTCTCGTCGACCAGCTCCAGCAGGATCGCTTCGGCGATCGCGTCCGACGAGTCGTGTGTCGCGGTGGCAGGTGTGATCGGCATACCCATCCTTAGCATCGGTCCTCGCGTCCCAGTCTGCCGCACGCGCCCGGCGCTCCCGGCCCTTCGCGGGAAAGCGCGCATGTCCCGCGCGCGTGTCCCGTTCGGCGCGGCGGGGGACCCCGGAGGCGATCTTGCCCGGCGACGGGTCCGGAGAATCGCTTAGAACACGTGTCTGAATTCGGCGGCGTGCGGGGAGGGCGCTCAGTGGCAGAGCCGCGCCTCGTGTTCGGCGTGCCCGCTCGGCTCCAGCTGGAAGGTGCAGTGCTCCACGTCGAAGTGGTCGCCGAGGCAGCCCTGGAGCTCGTGCAGCATCTTCTCGTGGCCGATGGCGTTCAGCGCCTCCGAGCTCACCACCACGTGCGCCGACAGCACCGGCATGCCGGAGGTGATCGTCCAGGCGTGCAGGTCGTGGACGTCCTCCACCCCGTCCAGGGCGAGGATGTGGGACCGCACCTCCGCCATGTCGACGTCCTTGGGCGCCGACTCCAGCAGCACGTCGAGCGTCTCGCGCAGCAGCTTCACCGTCCGCGGCACGATCATCAGGCCGATGACCAGCGAGGCGATCGGGTCGGCGGTCTGCCAGCCGGTGGTCAGGATCACCGCTGCCGAGATCAGCACCGCCACCGAGCCCAGCGCGTCGGCGGCCACCTCCAGGAACGCCCCGCGCACGTTCAGGCTCTCCGCCTGGCCGCGCATCAGCAGGGTCAGCGAGACCATGTTCGCCGCCAGGCCGATCGCGCCGAACCAGATCATCAGCCCGCCCTCGGTGGCGGCCGGCGTGAAGAACCGCTGGACCGCCTCGTACAGGACGTAACCGCCCACCCCGAGCAGCAGCAGACAGTTGGCGAGGGCGGCGAGGATCTCGGCGCGGGCGAGTCCGAAGGTGCGGTTCGCGCTCGGCGGCCGGCCCGCGAAGTGGATGGCGAGCAGCGCCATGCCGAGGCCCAGCGCGTCCGTCGCCATGTGCGCCGCGTCGGCGACCAGCGCCAGGGAGTCCGCGAGCACCCCGCCGACGATCTCCACCACCATCACGCCGAGCGTGATCGCCAGAGCGCCGCGCAGCCTGCCGCGGTACGCCGCCGCGGCCGTGCCGGTGGGCGGCACGTGTGCGTGCGTGTGGCCGTGGTCGTGCCCAGCCCCCATGGATACAGCCTTCCTGTGGTCCGTGCGTGTGCTGCCCGGGCTCACAGTCAACTACGGGTGGGGGGTATCCGGCAACGCGGCACTGAACACCGTTGTCATGTGCCCTGACCTGCGGAAACGAAGTGCAGGTCAGGACGGCGCCACGGGTTCAGGAACGGTGCAGCCGCCAGCCCTGCCAAGCCGACTCGACCATCTCCCGCACCCCTCGCCGGGCCGTCCAGCCCAGCTCCCGGGCGGCCAGCCCCGCCGCGGCGACCGCGCGCGGCGCGTCCCCGGGCCTGCGCCCCTCGACGAGGGCCGGGCGGGCGTCGCCGGTGACCTCGCCGATGAGGGTGACCAGCTCGCGCACCGACACGCCCTCGCCCCGGCCGATGTTGACCGTCAGGTCGCCCGTCGCGTCCGGCGCGCTCAGCCGCCGGGCCGCCGCGAGATGGGCCTCGGCCAGGTCCGCCACGTGGATGTAGTCCCGCACGCACGTGCCGTCCGGCGTGGGGTAGTCGGCGCCGAAGATCCGCGGCGCCTCGCCGCGGGTGAGCCGGTCGAAGACCATCGGGACGACGTTGAAGATCCCGGTGTCGGCCAGCTCGGGCGCCGCCGCCCCGGCCACGTTGAAGTAGCGCAGACACGTCGTCGCGATGCCGTGCGCCTGTCCCGCCGCCCGCACCAGCCACTCCCCGGCGAGCTTGGTCTCGCCGTACGGGTTCACCGGCGCGCACGGGGTGTCCTCGGTGATGAGGTCCACGTCGGGATTGCCGTAGACGGCCGCGGAGGAGGAGAACAGGAACCGCCGGACCCCGGCCTCGGCGACCGCCTCGAGCAGCGTCGCCAGACCGCCCACGTTGTCCCGGTAGTAGCGGGTGGGATGCGCCACCGACTCGCCGACCTGCTTGTGCGCGGCCAGGTGCACCACACCGGTCACGGCGTGCTCGGCGAGGGTCTTCCTGAGCAGGTCGGCGTCGAGCGCCGAGCCTCTGACGAGCGGGACGTCCGCCCCGAGCCGGGCGGTGACGCCGGACGAGAGGTCGTCCAGCACGACGACCTTCTCCCCGGCCCCCGTCACGGCCCGTGCCACATGGGCCCCAATGTATCCGGCTCCGCCGGTGATCAGCCACGTCATGCCTGTGACCCTATGCCGACCGCGGTGAAGGACCGGGCTCCGGGCGGTGTCCCGGACGCCGGCGCCGAGAGCCGCGGTTTGTCGGCCGGGCCGCCGATCACCCATGATGATCTCGGCGAGGGCCGGTTCCACCGGGGGACGGTGGCGCCGGGGACCGTGTCGGCCGTGCCGCAACGGGCGGTGAACGCGGCCTTCCCGGCATCCGATAGCCTCTGCCGACATGCCGCCCGCCTGGTGCGGCGCCGGTGAGGTCGCCGGTGCAGCCAAGGGGCGCCCCCCATCGTTCATGACCGGCGTGACCGCGCCGGACCCAGGGAGTGAGTTCGGTTGTCGACCGCCATCCTCACCGGCTCGCCGGTCCCCGGATCGTCGATCGAGGGCGACCTGCGGTCCCTCGGCTTCGACGTCCTGACGGCCTCCGACGCCGGTGACGCCGAGACACTCCTCGCCGCCGTACCCGGCGACCAGCGGGTCGCCGTCGTGGACGCCCGTTTCGTCGGCCACGAGCACGCGCTGCGCCTCGGGCTCACCGACCCCCGCTTCCCGCTCGCCGCCATCCCGGGCGCGCTGACTGCGCAGCCGGCCGGCCGGCAGGCCCTGACCCGTGCGATGGCCCGGGAGAACTCCGCGAGCGGCGGCACCCTGCTGGCCGTCGAGAGCCTCGCGGACCGCGTGGTCGCCGCCCTCGACGCCGACGGCGCCGGCGTGCACCGCCCCGAGTTGGGGAGCCTGGTCGCGCAGGTCCCCGTCGACCCGCAGACCCGCAACGAGGCGCGGCAGGCCGTGGCCGCCCTGGACGACGAGTCGGTGCGCCTGAAGTCGGCGGTCAAGGCCCGCGACGGGTTCTTCACCACCTACTTCATCAGCCCCTACTCCCGCTACATCGCCCGCTGGTGCGCCCGCCGCGGCCTCACCCCGAACCAGGTCACGACCGCCTCGCTGATCACCGCGCTGATCGCGGCGGGCTGCGCGGCCACCGGCACCCGCGGCGGGTTCGTCGCGGCCGGCGTCCTGCTGATCGCCTCGTTCGTCCTGGACTGCACCGACGGCCAGCTCGCCCGCTACTCCCTGCAGTACTCCACCCTGGGCGCCTGGCTCGACGCCACCTTCGACCGGGCCAAGGAGTACGCCTACTACGCGGGCCTCGCCCTGGGAGCGGCCCGCGGCGGCGACGACGTGTGGGCGCTCGCGCTGGGCGCCATGGTCCTGCAGACCTGCCGACACGTCGTGGACTTCTCCTTCAACGAGGCGAACCACGACGCCACCGCCAACACCAGCCCGACCGCAGCTCTCTCCGACAAGCTCGACAGCGTCGGCTGGACGGTCTGGGTGCGGCGGATGATAGTTCTGCCCATCGGCGAACGATGGGCCATGATCGCCGTGCTGACCGCGGCAACCACCCCCCGCATCACCTTCTACGCGCTGCTGGCCGGCTGCGCCTTCGCGGCGACCTACACGACGGCGGGCCGCGTCCTGCGCTCGCTGACCCGCAAGGCCCGCCGGACGGACCGGGCGGCGCAGGCGCTGGCGGACCTCGCGGACAGCGGGCCGCTGACCGAGGCGCTGGTCCGCCTCCTTCCCGGCAAGCCCCGCCGCACGGCGCCCCTCAGCGCCGCCGTCGGCGCCGTCCTCGTCGCCCTCGGGGCCTGGATGTGGGGCCCGAGCTGGTGGGTCGTCCTGATGGCCGGCGCGTACGTCCTGTTGTCCGCCGAGGCCGTCGCCCATCCCCTCAAGGGCGCCCTCGACTGGCTGATCCCCCCGCTGTTCCGCGCCGCCGAGTACGGCACGGTCCTGATCCTCGCGGCCCGGGCCGACGTGGACGGGGCGCTTCCCGCGGCTTTCGGGCTGGTCTCCGCCGTCGCCTACCATCACTACGACACGGTGTACCGCATCCGCGGCGACGCCGGGGCGCCGCCGGCCTGGCTGGTGCGCACCGTCGGGGGGCAGGAGGGGCGGACGCTGCTGGTGGCCGTGCTGGCCGCGCTGCTCACCGCTTCGCAGTTCACGGTCGCGCTCACGGTCCTCGCCGTGGTCGTCGCCGTGCTGGTGCTCGTCGAGAGCATCCGCTTCTGGGTGGCCGCCCACAAGGACGGCGCTCCCGCCGTACACGACGAAGGAGAACCCGCATGATCGGCCTCGTGCTGGCGGCCGGCGCCGGAAGGCGTCTTCGCCCCTACACCGACAGCCTGCCCAAGGCGCTGGTGCCGGTGGGGCCCGCGGGCATAGAAGGCGAGCCCACGGTCCTGGACCTGACCCTCGGCAACTTCGCCGAGATCGGGCTGACCGAGGTCGCGGTCATCGTCGGCTACCGCAAGGAGGCCGTGTACGCGCGCAAGGCGGCGCTGGAGGCGAAGTACGGCCTCAGGCTCACCCTGATCGACAACGACAAGGCCGAGGAGTGGAACAACGCCTACTCCCTGTGGTGCGGTCGGGACGCCCTCAAGGACGGCGTGATCCTCGCCAACGGCGACACCGTGCACCCGGTCTCCGTCGAGAAGACGCTGCTCGCGGCCCGCGGCGAGGGCAAGAAGATCATCCTCGCGCTGGACACCGTGAAGTCCCTCGCCGACGAGGAGATGAAGGTCGTCGTCGACCCCGAGCGGGGCATGACGAAGATCACCAAGCTGATGGACCCGGCCGAGGCCACCGGTGAGTACATCGGCGTCACCCTCATCGAGGGCGACGCGGCCCCCGAACTGGCCGACGCCCTCAAGACCGTGTGGGAGACCGACCCGCAGCAGTTCTACGAGCACGGGTACCAGGAACTGGTCAACCGTGGCTTCCGCATCGACGTGGCGCCGATCGGCGACGTCAAGTGGGTGGAGATCGACAATCACGACGATCTCGCCCGCGGACGGGAGATCGCGTGCCAGTACTGACCCGGCTGATCCCCTCGCCGGTCGTCGTGGACATCCGCCCGGGCGCCCTCGACGACCTGGTCGGAGTGCTCGCCGACGAGCGCATCTCGCACTCGGGCAAGCTCGCCATCGCCGTCAGCGGCGGCTCGGGAGCCCGGCTGCGCGAGCGCCTCACCCCGGCCCTGCCCGGCGCCACCTGGTACGAGGTGGGCGGCGGCACCCTCGACGACGCCGTCCAGCTGGCCGGCGACATAAAGGCCGGCCACTACGACGCCGTCGTGGGCCTGGGCGGCGGCAAGATCATCGACTGTGCCAAGTTCGCCGCGGCGCGGGTGGGCCTGCCGCTGGTCGCCGTGCCGACGAACCTCGCGCACGACGGCCTGTGCTCGCCGGTCGCCACCCTCGACAACGACGCGGGGCGCGGCTCCTACGGCGTGCCGAACCCGATCGCGGTCGTCATCGACCTGGACGTCATCCTCGAGGCGCCGGTGCGGTTCGTGCGCGCCGGCATCGGCGACGCGGTGTCCAACATCTCGGCGATCGCCGACTGGGAGCTCGCCCACCGCGTCAAGGGCGAGAAGATCGACGGCCTGGCGGCCGCCATCGCCCGCCAGGCCGGCGAGGCGGTGCTGCGCCACCCGGGCGGCATCGGCGACACCGGCTTCCTCCAGGTGCTGGCCGAGGCGCTGGTGCTCAGCGGCATCGCGATGTCGGTCTCGGGGGACTCCCGTCCCTCCTCCGGCGCGTGCCACGAGATCAACCACGCCTTCGACCTGCTCTTCCCCAAGCGCGCGGCCGCCCACGGCGAGCAGTGCGGCCTGGGCGCGGCCTTCGCGATGTACCTGCGCGGAGCCCACGAGGAGTCGGCCGAGATGGCCCGGGTGCTGCGGCGGCACGGACTGCCCGTCCTGCCGGAGGAGATCGGCTTCACGGTGGACGAGTTCGTCCGCGCCGTGGGGTTCGCTCCCGAGACCAGGCCCGGCCGCTACACGATCCTCGAACACCTCGACCTCAAGCCCGACCAGATCAAGGACGTCTACACCGAATATGTCAAGGCCATCGGTAGCTGAACTCAGACCGGTCGTCCACCCCCCGGGGGTGAAGGACCGGCGCAGCGGTGAGCACTGGATGGGACGCCTCTACATGCGAGAGGTGTCCCTGCGGGTGGACCGCTACCTGGTGAACACCAGGGTCACGCCCAACCAGCTCACGTATCTGATGACCGTCTTCGGGGTGCTCGCGGCCCCGGCGCTGCTGGTGCCGGGGATCACGGGCGCCGTGCTCGGCGTGGTCTGCGTCCAGATGTACCTGCTGCTGGACTGCGTGGACGGCGAGATCGCGCGCTGGAAGAAGCAGTACTCGCTGGCCGGTGTCTACCTGGACCGGGTCGGCGCGTACCTGACCGACGCGGCGGTGCTCGTCGGCTTCGGTCTGCGCGCCGCCGACCTGTGGGGCGCCGGGCGCATCGACTGGCTGTGGGCCTTCCTCGGCACGCTGGCAGCGCTCGGCGCGATCCTGATCAAGGCCGAGACCGACCTCGTCGGCGTGGCACGCCACCAGGGCGGGATGCCGCCGGTCAAGGAGTCGGCGTCCGAGCCGCGCTCCTCCGGCATGGCGCTGGCCCGCCGGGCGGCCTCGGCGCTCCAGTTCCACCGGCTGATCCTCGGCATCGAGGCGTCCCTGCTCATCCTGGTCCTGGCCGTGGCCGACCAGGTGCGCGGCGACCTGTTCTTCTCCCGGCTCGGCGTGGCGGTGCTGGCCGGCATCGCGCTCCTGCAGACCGTGCTGCACCTGGTGTCCATCCTCGCCTCGAGCAGGCTCAAGTGAGCGCCGCGAAGAGGGTCGGCGCGGTCGTCATCACCATGGGCAACCGCCCCGACGAGCTGCGCGCGCTGCTCGACTCGGTGGCCGGGCAGGACGGCGACCGGGTGGAGGTGGTCGTGGTCGGCAACGGCGCGCCCGTCCCGGACGTCCCCGAGGGCGTCCGGACGGTCGAGCTGCCCGAGAACCTCGGCATCCCCGGCGGCCGCAACGTCGGCATCGAGGCCTTCGGGCCCGGCGGCGCCGACGTCGACGTCCTGCTGTTCCTGGACGACGACGGCCTGCTGGCCCGCACGGACACGGCCGAGCTGTGCCGCCAGGCCTTCGACGCGGATCCGGAACTGGGCATCATCAGCTTCCGGATCGCCGATCCGGACACCGGCGTCACCCAGCGCCGCCACGTGCCCCGGCTGCGCGCCTCCGACCCGATGCGCTCGTCCCGGGTCACCACCTTCCTCGGCGGCGCGAACGCCGTCCGCACGAAGGTGCTCGCGCAGGTCGGCGGTCTTCCCGGCGAGTTCTTCTACGCGCACGAGGAGACCGACCTCGCGTGGCGGGCGCTCGACGCGGGCTGGATGATCGACTACCGGTCGGACATGGTGCTGCACCACCCGACCACCGCGCCCTCGCGGCACGCGGTGTACCACCGCATGGTGGCCCGCAACCGCGTCTGGCTGGCCCGCCGCAACCTCCCCGCCCCGCTGGTCCCGGTCTACCTCGGGGTCTGGATGCTGCTCACGCTGCTCCGCCGCCCCTCGGCGCCGGCCCTGAAGGCGTGGTTCGGCGGCTTCCGGGAGGGCTGGAGCACTCCCTGCGGGCCGCGCAGGCCCATGAAGTGGCGTACGGTGTGGCGGCTGACCCGACTGGGCCGGCCTCCGGTGATCTGACAAGCTCGTCCCTGAGGGCCCCGGGACGTACCGCGGGCCCCCGGCTCATGCGCCCCCTCGGGGCTGCGCATCCCGAAGACGAAGGTTTCCTACCTGTGAGTGAGACAACGCATGACGTCGGAGTCGCCGTGAGCGCGCTTCCGTCGCCCGACGAGGGCCTCACGGCGGCGCAGCTGGCAGCCAGGTACGGGCTGGCCGTGAGCGGCGCCCGGCCTCCGCTGCGGGAGTACGTCCGCCAGCTGTGGGGGCGCCGTCACTTCATCCTGGCGTTCTCCCGGGCGAAGCTGGCCGCGCAGTACAGCCAGGCCAAGCTGGGCCAACTCTGGCAGGTGGCCACGCCCTTGCTGAACGCGGCCGTGTACTTCATGATCTTCGGCCTTCTCCTCAACGCCAGCCGCGGGATGCCCAAGGACGTGTACATCCCCTTCCTGGTCACGGGCGTCTTCGTGTTCACCTTCACGCAGACCTCCGTGATGAGCGGCGTCCGGGCGATCTCCGGCAACCTCGGCCTGGTGCGCGCGCTGCACTTCCCGCGCGCCTCGCTGCCGATCTCCTTCGCGCTGCAGCAGCTCCAGCAACTGCTGTACTCGATGCTGGTGCTGTTCGCCGTGGTGATCGGCATGGGCAGCTACCCGGACCTGTCCTGGACGCTGATCGTGCCGGTGCTGGCCCTGCAGTTCTGCTTCAACACCGGCCTGGCGCTGGTGTTCGCGCGGGCCGGCGCCAAGACCCCCGACCTGGCGCAGCTGATGCCGTTCGTGATGCGGACGTGGATGTACGCCTCGGGCGTGATGTTCTCCATCCCCGTCTTCCTCGCGGACAAGCCGCAGTGGGTGGCGAACGTCCTGCAGTGGAACCCCGCCGCCATCTACATGGACCTCATGCGCTTCGCGCTCATCGAGGAGTACGGCGCGGAGAACCTGCCCGACCACGTGTGGGCGGTCGCGGGCGGCTGGGCGGTCGTCATGGCCGTCGGCGGGTTCGTGTACTTCTGGAAGGCGGAGGAGAGGTACGGCCGTGGTTGATCCGCTTCCGCAGGACCAGGCGGGCCGCCGGGTCCCGACGGTCATCGCCGACGAGGTCCACATCGTCTACCGCGTCAACGGCGCCAAGAGCGGGAAGGGCAGCGCCACCGCCGCCCTCAGCCGCATCGTCAAGCGCGGCGAGGAGCGCGGCGTGCGCAAGGTGCACGCGGTGCGCGGCGTCTCCTTCGTCGCCCACCGGGGCGAGGCCATCGGCCTGATCGGCTCCAACGGCTCGGGCAAGTCCACGCTGCTGCGCGCCATCGCCGGACTGCTGCCGCCGGAGAGCGGCAAGGTCTACACCGACGGACAGCCCT